>CANHBU010000196.1 GCA_947458345.1 Comamonadaceae bacterium | reverse complement strand
CCAATGCTGGAGTCCGAGTTGGCAGAAATCGAGCCAACCTGGGCGATTTCCTTGGAGGTGGTGGTGGGCTTGGAGGCTTTTTTCAGCTGCTCGACCAAGGCGGTCACGGCCTTGTCGATGCCGCGCTTCAAGTCCATCGGGTTCATGCCGGCGGCCACATACTTCATGCCTTCGCGCACGATGGCCTGAGCCAGCACGGTGGCAGTCGTCGTGCCGTCACCGGCGTTGTCGCTGGTCTTGGAAGCGACTTCCTTGACCATCTGCGCGCCCATGTTCTGCAGCTTGTCCTTGAGCTCGATTTCCTTGGCCACGGACACACCGTCCTTGGTCACGGTGGGGGCGCCGAAGGAGCGCTCGAGCACCACATTGCGGCCCTTGGGGCCCAGGGTCACTTTCACTGCATTGGCCAGGATGTTCACGCCTTCGACCATGCGGGCGCGGGCGTCACCGCCGAAAACCACGTCTTTTGCTGCCATTTGATATCTCCAGATTCAATTCAATAGGGGGTGAAAAAGCCGTAACGATTACTTCTCGACCACGGCGAAGAGGTCTTCTTCTTTCATCACCAGCAATTCGTCGCCGTCGACCTTGACGGTCTGACCGCTGTACTTGCCAAACAGGACCCGGTCACCGACCTTGACGCCCAAGGCCTTGACTTCGCCCTTGTCATTGGCTTTGCCGGGGCCCACAGCCAAAATTTCGCCCTGATCGGGCTTTTCGGCGGCACTGTCAGGGATGACGATGCCAGAGGCGGTCTTGGTTTCGTTTTCGATGCGCTTGACGATCACGCGATCGTGCAGAGGGCGAAGTTTCATTGGATCTCCGAACTGAGGGGGTGGTTGAACATCGGGGGCCGAAAAATATGCGGCCACCAGCATTTATCGGGCATGCCCGCGCCGGCGTAGCTTGCTAGCACTCATTGCCGTCGAGTGCTAATTATAGGTTCACTCGATCGTTTTTTCAAGAGGCCGGCACTCAGGTCTCCCACCGCCCGGGCCATCAGCCGCCGCTGCGCTCGGCCGCACCATGCACGCGAGGGCTCAGTTTGTGTCCATTGGCGGTTCGTCCACCTGATGCTGATCCGGCCAATTGGGTAGCTTTTTAGGCCTAAAAATTTACCTTAATTAGCCATTTAATCAGCCTATATGACCACCATAAGTCTATGGGCAAGATGAGAATCTCGCCGCCAGGCCTGCGCGTCTTTGGCCCGGGATGCTGGCGGCCTGGCGGATGGCGTTTTTTACGCAACAAGACAGAACAATAGAAAACAAGAGCTAAGGGTGCGAAGGCTTATGGGTCAAGAAGTCTCAGGCGAACACATCAGGGCCTTGCGACTGGCCGCTGGCCTGGATGTGGCCGTTCTTGCGCGGCGGGTCAGCTTGTCGAGCGCGCAGCTACTGCAGATCGAAAGCAATCAGCACAGCCTGTTTTACAGCCCAGCCATACGCAGGCACGCTGCCCACAAGGTGTGGGCCCACTTGAGCCTGCATTGCGGGGTTCAAGCGCAGCCCGATCCGCTCGTCCTGGCGATGCCGCCGAGCGCCGTCGTCTTGGCCGATCCGCCGGCTCCCCTGCTGGATTTGCCGACACAGGGCCTGAGCGATCAAAGCCCGTCCGCGCTCGCGCAGCCCTTGCCCCAAGTCTGGCCTGAACCTGTCACGGCCGAAGTGCAGGCGCCCGTGCGCGGGTCAGGGCATCGCAGTGGCCGCGCTGGCCCATCTTTTTGGTGGATGGGCCTTTGCCTGGCAGCCGCTGGTTTGGCCGCCTGGGCCCTGATGAAGCGGCTGCCTTCGCTGTCAGTGGTCCCTGCGGCTTACGGATCGGTTTCACCGCACCCCTCGGCGGCCGAGCCGCCTGCGCAGGGTCGGGCCGATGAGCGGCCGCAGGCAGCCGTACCGAACTCCCATGTCGCGCTCAAGGCTGCTCAGGACGGCGATTGGGTGGCACTGGCGCCTTCTTCCGGGCTGCTGGCCCAGGCCCCCACATTTGTATCTACACCTGTCCCCGCGGGGCTCGCTGCGCGTCCCCAGGCCACGCCCGGCTGCCCTGACCTGACCTTACCGACGCCATCGGCCCTTGACCTGCCGGCAGGACTTGCCGAGAGCCGATCCTTGCAACTGCTCAGCCCTGTCGCCCAGGTGGTGTGTGTGTTGGATGGCGCCGGCAAACTGCAGGCCCACCGCCTAGAGCCCGAGCAGGCCAAGTCGATTGCGGGCCCTGCACCTTGGACGGTGCAGGCCGGTTCGCTACAAGAACTTCAGCTTTTTTCCGGGGGTAGGCGCTTGCCGCTTCCAGCCGACGGCGCGGACCGGGTGCAGTTCGTCGAGCCCCGATAGGGCAGGGGGCGGCCGCAGCCCGCCCCCGTTTTCATTTGAGGCCGGCAGCGGCTCGCAGGGCGCTGGCCTTGTCGGTGCGCTCCCAGGTGAATTCAGGCTCTTCCCGGCCGAAGTGGCCGTAGGCCGCAGTTTTTTCGTAGATGGGCCGCAGCAGGTCGAGCATCTGGATGATGCCCTTGGGCCGCAGGTCGAAGTGCTCGTTGACCAGCGCCGCGATCTTGTCGTCTGCGATGACGCCTGTGCCCTCGGTGTAAACGGTCACGTTCATCGGACGTGCCACGCCGATCGCGTAGGCCACCTGGATCTGGCACTGCTTGGCCAGGCCAGCGGCCACGATGTTCTTGGCCACGTAGCGCGCGGCATAGGCGGCCGAACGGTCGACCTTGGAGGGGTCCTTGCCGCTGAAGGCGCCGCCGCCGTGGGGGCAGGCCCCGCCGTAGGTGTCAACAATGATCTTGCGCCCGGTCAGGCCGCAGTCCCCCTGCGGGCCGCCGATGACGAAGCGCCCGGTGGGATTGATCAGGTACTTGGTGTCTTGCAACCACTCCTTGGGCAGCACCGGCTTGATGATCTCCTCGATCACCGCCTCAATGAAACTGGCCTTCATCTTGGTGGCCGTCTCGCTCTGGTCAGGGCTGTGCTGCGACGACAGCACCACGGTATCGATGCTGTGCGGTTTGCCATCGACGTAGCGCATGGTCACCTGGCTCTTGGCGTCTGGGCGCAAAAAGGGCAGGCGCCCATCTTTGCGCAACTGCGCCTGGCGCTCGACCAGGCGGTGGGCGTAATAGATGGGGGCGGGCATCAGTTCGGGCGTTTCGTTGCAGGCGTAGCCGAACATCAAGCCCTGGTCGCCCGCACCGGTGTTAAGGTGGTCGTCGGAGGCATGGTTCACCCCTTGCGCGATGTCGTTGCTCTGCTTGTCGTAGCAGACCATGACGGCGCAGCCCTTGTAGTCGATGCCGTATTCGGTGTTGTCGTAGCCGATGCGTTTGATGGTGTCGCGCGCCACCTGAATGTAGTCAACGTGGGCGTTGGTGGTGATCTCGCCGGCCAGCACCACCAGTCCGGTGTTCGTCAGGGTCTCGGCGGCCACGCGTGAGCGCGGGTCTTGCTTGAAGATCGCGTCCAAAATCGCATCGGAAACTTGGTCGGCGACCTTGTCGGGATGTCCTTCGGACACTGATTCGGAAGTAAAGAGATAGTCGTTCGCCATGGATGTGCACTCCAATAAACAGTGTTGCTCGGCGCGTTGCCGGCTTTGGAGTCACGGCGAACGCTTTAGCAGTTGGGTTTAACGTCGCCCTGCAAGTTGTTCAGTAACTCGGCGACGGGCGCATTATAGGCACGGCTGGGCTTCTACACTCGGCCCTCCACCGCTCCTTGTCTTCATGCATTTTCTGTTTCGCTTTCTTTCAAGCTGGCCGCTGCCCCTGCTGCATGCCTTGGGCGGCCTGTTGGGTTGGCTGGTCTGGTGGGTGAGCCCCGCCTACCGCCGCAGTTTCCGCGCTCAGGTGGCGCAGGCCGGCTTGCCCTTCGATCAGGCCCGGCCTGCCATTGCCGATGCGGGGCGGCTCGTGGCCGAGTTGCCTCGGCTGTGGCTGCGGCCCCAGCATGAGAGTTGCCTGCCGCAGGTTCAGATTGAGGGGCGCGAGGTGGTCGATGCCCTGCGCGCCCAGGGCCGGGGCGTGATCTTTTTTTCGGCCCATTGCGGCAGCTTTGAGCTCGCGCCGCAGGCCTTGGCCGAACTCTACGGCCCGGTCACCGCGCTGTACCGGCCCTCGCGCCAACCCTGGTTGGCCGAGTTGATGCGGGTGAGTCGGCAGCGGCCGGGCCTGGCCATGGCGCCGGCCAGCCTGGCCGGTATCCGGCAGATGCTCAAAGCCCTGCGCTCGGGCGGATCGGTCGCCTTGCTCACCGACCAGGTGCCGCCTGAGGGCCTGGGTTTGTGGGCGCCTTTTTTTGGTCGCCCCGCCTACAGCATGACCTTGGCGGCCAAGCTGGCTTTGCAAAGCGGGGCTGCCCTGGTGCCGGTTCGTACCGAGCGTTTGCCGGCAGGCCGCGGCTACCGGATGCAATTTCAGGCACCCGTGCCGGGGCTGGACGTCACCCCGGCCCCCGACTTGTTGCAGGCGGTCACACGGGTCAACCGGGCCAATGAGGCCCTGATTTTGAGCTTGCCGGGTCAATACCTGTGGGCTTATGCCCGCTACAAGCAGCCGCGCCAGTCGGGCGACGAGCCCAAAGGGGCCGCGTGATGGGCCTGAGCGCTACCTTGACGGGCCTGGGTTTGGGCCTGATGCGGCTCTTGGGTTTTTTGCCGCTGCCCTGGCTGCGCGCGCTAGGTGCGGCACTCGGATGGCTGCTCTACGCGCTGGTGCGCGGCCGCCGGCACGTGGTCCTGTGTAACTTGCGGCTGTGTTTTCCGCAGTGGTCCGAAGCCGAGCGCGTGCGTCTGGCGCGCCAGAGTTTTGTGTACCTCGCGCAGGCCTGGCTCGATCGGGGCTGGCTCTGGCATGCATCGCAGGCGCGGCTGGGCCGTCGCCTGCACCT
>CANHBU010000195.1 GCA_947458345.1 Comamonadaceae bacterium | reverse complement strand
TGCCGATGGCGGCGACGAGGCCGAGCCCACAGCCACGCCATGACGCGGCCTTTTAATTTTTCGGCTGGACCGGCCGCACTGCCCGAAGAGGTGTTGCGCACGGCGGCGGCCGAAATGCTCGACTGGCACGGCAGTGGCATGGGCGTCATGGAAATGAGCCACCGAGGCAAGGAGTTCATTTCCATCTACGAAGCGGCAGAACGCGACCTGCGCGAACTGCTGGCGGTGCCGGCGCAATTCAAGATCTTGTTCATGCAAGGCGGCGGTCTGGCTGAAAACGCGATCGTGCCGCTCAACCTGTCGCGCGGCGGCGCCATGGACTTTGTGCTCACCGGCAGTTGGAGCCAGAAGTCCTACAAGGAAGCGGCCCGATACGGGCAGGCGCGGCTGGCGGCATCGGCCGAGGCCGACGGGTTTTGCCATGTGCCGCCACCGGCGTCCTGGCAGATTGGCGCCGATGCGCAATATGTGCACCTGTGCAGCAACGAGACCATTCACGGCGTTGAGTTCCAGGCGCTGCCCGACCTGCGCGCGTTGGGCTGCGAGGCACCTTTGGTGGTCGACTTTTCATCGCATGTGTGTTCGCGTCCGATCGACTGGTCGCGTGTGGGCCTGGCCTTTGGCGGCGCCCAGAAAAACCTCGGCCCAGCGGGTTTGACGCTGGTGGTGGTGCGCGAAGACCTGCTCGGCCATGCTCTGAGCGTCTGCCCCTCGGCATTCGACTACCAACTGGTGGCGCAGAACCAGTCGATGTACAACACGCCGCCCACCTACGGCATCTACATCGCGGGCCTGACCTTCCAGTGGCTCAAAAAACAAGGCGGCGTGGCGGCGATGGAAGAGCGCAACATCGCCAAGGCGCAACTGCTCTACGACTACATGGACGGCTCGCAACTCTATGTGAACCCGGTCGACAAGGCGGTGCGCTCGCGCATGAACGTGCCGTTTTTCCTGCGCGGCGACGACGGCCAGCCCCTGCTGGACCCGGCGCACCCGCGCAACGCCGCTTTTTTGGAAGGCGCCAAAGCGGCCGGCCTGCTGCAACTGAAGGGGCACAAGTCGGTGGGCGGGATGCGCGCGAGCATCTACAACGCCATGCCGATCGAGGGCGTACAGGCCTTGGTGGCCTATATGCGCGAATTTGAGCAGCGGGCATGACGACCCGCTGGAGCCTGCACTCGGGCATGCGTGCCCTCACCTGACGATCAACGATCTTCTGCCCATGAGCAACACACCGATTCAATCTGACGCGCTGGCCGATCTGCGCGTCAAAATCGACGCACTCGACCGGCAGCTGCTGCAGCTGCTCAATGACCGCGCCAAAGTGGCCGAGCAGGTTGGCGAGATCAAACGGGCCGAGGGCTCGCCTTTTTTCAGACCCGACCGGGTGGCGCAAGTGATTACCAAGATCACGCAGGCCAACCCTGGCCCCTTGCACGGCGAACATGTAACGGCCATCTGGCGCGAGATCATGTCGGCCTGCCTGGCCCTGGAAGCGCCGCAGCGGGTGGCGGTGCTCGGGCCCCAGGGTACGTTTTGCGAAGAGGCGGCGCTGCAGTTTTTTGGCAGCGCAAGCAGCCTGATTTACTGCGCCACCTTTGACGAGGTCTTTCATGCCACCGCTGCTGGCTCGGCGCACTATGGCGTGGTGGGCATGGAGAACTCCACCGAGGGTGTGGTCGCTCGCTCGCTCGACTTGTTCTTGCGCTCGCCGGTGCAGGTGGTCGGCGAGGTCAGCCTGATGATCCGCCACAACCTGCTGCGCCAAAGCGATACGCTCGAGGGCATCGAGGTGGTGATGGCGCACCCGCAGGCCTTGGCGCAGTGCCAGGGCTGGCTCAGCCAGCATCTGCCCCAGGCCGAGCGACGCGCGGTCTCGAGCAATGCCGAAGGCGCTCGCCTGGCCTCTACCAACCCGGCCTGGGCGGGCATAGCCAGCGAGCGCGCAGCCGGGCAGTTTGGCCTGTACACCGTGCGGCACGCCATTCAAGACGAGGCGCATAACCGGACCCGCTTTGCAGTGATCTGCCTGCCGCAGACCCTGGCCACGCCACCGGCCTCGGGGCGCGACTGCACCAGCTTGGTGGTGTCGGTACCCAACCGGCCCGGCGCGGTACACGACCTGCTGGTGCCGCTCAAGGCCAACGGCGTGTCGATGACGCGATTTGAATCGCGGCCGGCCAAGTCGGGGCAGTGGGAGTACTACTTCTACATTGACATCGAAGGCCACATCAGCCAGCCACATGTGGCTGCGGCGCTGAACGATCTCAAGCAACTGTGCGCCTTCTACAAGGTGCTCGGTTCCTACCCGGTTGCAGACTGAGGCCGCTGCGATGTTTGAAAAACTGGCCTTGATCGGCTGCGGCCTGATGGGCGGCTCCTTCGCGCTGGCGGCGCGCCAAGCCCAGCTGGTCGGCTCGGTTTGTGGCTACAGCCGATCGCCGGCGAGCGCCCAGAAAGCTTTGGAATTGGGCATTGTTGACGCGGTGGCCGCCACCGCTGCCCAGTGCGTTCGCGGCGCCGATTTGGTGTTGATCGCGGTGCCGGTGGCCTCCACTGAGGCCACCTTGCGCAGCTTTCTGCCCGCACTGAGCGCGTCGGCGCTGGTGATGGATGTGGGCTCGACCAAAGCCGATGTGGTGCAAGCGGCCGAGCAGGCGCTGGGCGAGCGCGTCGGGCAGTTCATGCCGGCCCACCCGATTTGCGGCAAGGAGGTCGCCGGCATCGAGCAAGCCGATGCCGGGCTCTACCAGGGCCAGCAGGTGATCCTCACGCCCCTGCCCTCCTGCCATACACCGGCCGATATCGGCAGGGCCAGCGCGGTCTGGTCTGCGCTGGGCTGCCGCGTCAGGCAGATGCCGCCCGACGAACACGACCGCGCGCTCGCTGCCGTCAGCCATTTCCCGCACATGATGGCTTTTGCCCTCATGCGCAGCCTGATGGCCCAGCCTGAGGGCGAGCAATTCATGGCCGTGGCAGGCCCGGGCTTTCGCGACACCACCCGGATCGCCGCGGGCGACGCAGACCTGTGGGCCGATGTGCTGCTGGCCAACGCCCGCGAGGTGATCGCGCAATCGCGCGGCCTGCATGGCCAGCTGCTCGAGCTCGAATCGATGTTGCAGCAGCAGGACCGGCCGGCAGTGCGCGACTTCATTGCTCGCGCCAGTGCACGCCGCGCGGCCTGGCGCCTCGGTGGCCCGCAAGCGTCTTGTGACGAAAAACCCCAGGCCTGAGGCCGAACGCGCACCGGCCTGAACACCCCCCACCATGTACTCGATTGACTACCTTGACTTGCCCGCCTTAAGCGGCGCCGCAGGCACCGTGCGCTTGCCCGGCTCCAAGAGCATTTCCAACCGCGTGCTGCTGCTGGCCGCGCTCAGCGAGGGCGAAACCGTGGTGCACGACCTGCTGGCCTCGGACGACACCGCCGTGATGCTGACCGCACTGCGCCAGCTGGGCTGCCAGGTCGAGCAAAGCGGCCACACGGCGGTCATCACCGGTCTGGGCGGACAGTTGCGCACGCGCAGCGCCTCGCTGTTTTTGGGCAATGCCGGCACGGCCATGCGTCCGCTGGCCGCGGCGCTGGCCCTGATGGGCGGAAACTTCGAGCTCTCGGGCGTGCCGCGCATGCATGAGCGGCCCATCGGCGATCTGGTCGATGCGCTCAGGCAGCTCGGCTGCGCGATCGACTACCTGGGTCAGGAAGGCTATCCGCCGCTGAAGCTTAGGGCCGAGCAAACGCTGAGCCTGCACGGCCCGATCGGCGTGCGCGGCGATGTCTCGAGCCAGTTCCTGACCGCCTTGCTGATGGCCCTGCCCCTGCTGGCGCGCCAGCAAGAGGTGGTGATCGAGGTGATCGGCGAGCTGATCTCTCGGCCTTACATCGAGATCACCTTGAACCTGCTGCAGCGTTTTGGGATTTCGGTGCAGCGCCAAGGCTGGCAGCGCTTCACGATTCCCGCGGGCAGCCGCTACCAATCACCCGGTGAGGTGTACGTCGAGGGCGATGCCTCGTCGGCCAGCTATTTCGTGGCGCTCGGCGCGATTGCCGCGACGCAGCAGCCCATCGACATTTTGGGCATAGGCTCGGGCTCGATCCAGGGCGATATCGCATTCGTGCAGGCGGCCGAGCAAATGGGCGCTTCGGTGCACATGCAGCCCAACAGCATCCGTGTGCAGCGCGGCGCCTGGCCGCTCAAGGCCATCGACCTGGACTGCAACCACATTCCCGATGCAGCCATGACCTTGGCGGTGATGGCCCTGTACGCCGACGGCGTCACCACGCTGCGCAACATCGCAAGCTGGCGGGTCAAGGAAACCGACCGCCTAAGCGCCATGGCCACCGAGCTGCGCAAGCTCGGCGCCGGCGTCGAGGAGGGCGAAGACTTCTTGCGCATCACGCCGCCGCAGCGCTGGCGCGGCGCCTCGATCGCGACCTATGACGACCACCGCATGGCGATGTGCTTTTCGCTGGCCGCTTTCAACCCGCAGGCCCGACCCGTGCGCATTGAAGAGCCGCACTGTGTGGCCAAGACCTTCCCCGACTACTTCGAGACCCTGTTCGGGGTCTCGCATGCCCAGGCCGGCCAGATTCCGGTGATCTGCATCGACGGGCCCACAGCCTCGGGCAAAGGCACATTGGCAGCCTTGGTGGCCCAGCGGCTGGGCTACCACTACCTGGACTCGGGCGCGCTCTATCGGGCCACCGCGCTGGCCGCCCAAAAAGCGGGCGTCGCACTCGACCAGGGGGCTCGCGTGGCCGAGCTCGCGCGCGCGCTGCCGCTGCGTTTTGAAGGCGACCGGGTCTATCTGGACGGGCAGGACATTTGCGACGACATCCGCACCGAACAGGCGGGCATGGCCGCCTCGCAGGTGTCGGCCCACCCTCAG
>CANHBU010000194.1 GCA_947458345.1 Comamonadaceae bacterium | reverse complement strand
TGCCGTGCAGCGTTTTGCCCGCGGTTTCGAGCAGGTGGCTCAGCTGCGCCAGCAGGCCGAGCGCAAGCTGCGCAAGTTCACCGCGCGGGACAACATCAAGTTCGACGGCCTTTCGCGCGTCTCGCATGTGACCGACGCCACCGACTGGCGCGTCGAGTACCCCTTCGTGGTGCTCACTCCGGACAGCGAGGCCGAGATGGCCGGTTTGGTCAAGGCCTGCATCGAGCTGGGGCTGACCATCGTGCCGCGCGGCGGCGGCACAGGCTACACCGGCGGGGCGATCCCCTTGAGCTGGAAGACGGCCGTGATCAATACCGAGAAGCTCGAGACCCTCGGCGAGGTCGAGCCTTTGCTGCTGCCGGGCTTGCAGCAGCCAGTGCCCACGATCTGGACCGAGGCCGGCGTGGTCACCCAGCGCGTGGCCGATGCCGCCGACCGTGCCGGGCTGGTGTTTGCCGTCGATCCCACCTCGGCTGAGGCCTCTTGCATTGGCGGCAACATCGCCATGAACGCCGGTGGCAAGAAGGCGGTGCTTTGGGGCACCGCGCTGGACAACCTGGCGTCCTGGCGCATGGTCACGCCGCAGGCCACTTGGCTGGAAGTGGTGCGCCTGGACCACAACATGGGCAAGATCCACGATATCGAGGTGGCCCGTTTCGAGTTGCGGCATTTCGAAGCCGATGGCAAGACACCGATACGCACCGAGCGGCTCGACATACCGGGGCGCAGTTTTCGCAAGGCGGGGCTGGGCAAGGATGTCACCGACAAGTTTCTCTCGGGCCTGCCGGGGGTGCAAAAGGAAGGCTGCGACGGCCTGATCACGAGCGCCCGCTGGGTGCTGCACCGCATGCCCGAGCACACCCGCACGGTGTGCTTGGAGTTTTTTGGCCATGCGCGCGATGCGGTGCCCAGCATCGTGGAGATCAAGGACTACATGTTCTCGCTGCAAAAAGGCAGCACGCAGCCAGGCACCACACAGCCAGGCACCACGCAGCCAGGCACCACGCAGCCAGGCACCACGCAGCCAGGCGGACCATCGGTGCTGCTGGCCGGGTTGGAGCATCTGGACGACCGCTACCTCAAGGCAGTTGGCTACACCACCAAGTCCAAGCGCGGCGGTCTGCCCAAGATGGTGCTGATCGGTGACATCGCCGGGGACGACGCCGACGCGGTGGCGCGTGCCACTTCCGAGGTGGTGCGCATTGCCAACTCGCGCAGTGGCGAAGGCTTTGTGGCCGTCAGCGCCGAGGCGCGCAAGAAGTTCTGGCTCGACCGCAAGCGCACCGCCGCCATCTCGCGCCACACCAACGCCTTCAAGATCAATGAAGACGTGGTCATCCCGCTGCCACGCATGGCCGAGTACACCGACGGCATTGAGCGCATCAACATCGAGCTGTCGCTGGCCAACAAGATCCGCCTGTGTCAGGAGCTCGAAGCCTTCCTGGGTCGCGGCAATTTGCCGCTGGGCAAGTCCGACGGTGCCGGCGAACTGCCGTCGGCCGAGCTGCTCGATGACCGCGTGGCGCAGGCCTTGACCTTGGTGGGGCAGGTGCGCGAGCAGTGGCAAGGCTGGCTGGCCGATGTGGCTACGCTCTTTCCGCGCTTGCAGGACCACAGCCTGCGGGCCAGTTGGAAGACCCAGTTGCGGGCGCCGCTGCAGGCGATCTTTTCTGGCGCCGTGCTTCAGCCCATCATCGACGAGTGCCTAGCCATCCACCAGCGGGTGCTCAAGGGCCGGGTGTGGGCGGCGCTGCACATGCATGCTGGCGATGGCAATGTGCACACCAATTTGCCGGTCAACAGCGACGACTACGACATGCTGCAGACCGCGCATGAGGCGGTGGCGCGGATCATGGCGCTGGCTCGTTCGCTCGATGGCGTGATTTCCGGCGAGCATGGCATCGGCATCACCAAGCTTGACTTTCTCACCGACGCCGAGCTCCAGCCTTTTGCCGATTACAAGCGGCGTGTCGATCCCGAGGGGCGCTTTAACAAAGGCAAGCTGCTGCGCGATCCGACCCTGCCGGCCGACCTGACCAACGCCTACACGCCCAGCTTCGGCCTGATGGGCCACGAGTCGCTCATCATGCAGCAGTCCGACATCGGTGCGATTGCCGATTCGGTCAAGGACTGCCTGCGCTGCGGCAAATGCAAGCCGGTGTGTGCCACTCACGTGCCGCGGGCCAATTTGCTCTACAGCCCGCGCAACAAAATTTTGGCGACCTCCTTGCTGGTCGAGGCTTTCCTCTACGAAGAGCAAACCCGCCGTGGCATCTCGATCAAGCACTGGCAGGAATTCGAAGACGTGGCCGACCACTGCACTGTGTGCCACAAGTGCCTCTCGCCGTGCCCGGTGAACATCGATTTCGGCGAGGTGTCGATGAACATGCGCAATTTGTTGCGCAAAATGGGTCAAAAATCCTTCCGGCCCGGCAATGCGGCGGCCATGTTCTTTCTGAACGCGACCCAGCCCGAGACGATCAAGCTCATGCGCGGCGCGATGGTCGATGTCGGCTTCAAGGCCCAGCGCTTGGCCAACGATCTGTTGCGCGGCCTGGCCCGCAAGCAGACGGCCCAGCCGCCGGCCAGCGTTGGGCCGGCGCCGATCAAGCAGCAGGTGATCCACTTCATCAACAAGAAGATGCCCGGTGGACTGCCCAAGAAGACGGCGCGGGCCTTGCTCGATATCGAAGACCGCGATTACGTGCCGATCATCCGCAATCCCCAGACCACCAGCAGCGAGAGCGAGGCGGTTTTTTACTTTCCCGGCTGCGGCTCCGAGCGACTGTTCTCGCAGGTGGGCCTGGCCACCCAGGCCATGCTCTGGCATGCCGGCGTGCAAACCGTGCTGCCGCCGGGCTACCTGTGCTGTGGTTACCCGCAGAAAGGCTCTGGCCAGTTCGACAAGGCCGACAAGATCATCACCGACAACCGGGTGCTGTTTCATCGGGTGGCCAACACTCTTAATTACCTCGACATCAAGACGGTGGTGGTCAGTTGCGGCACCTGCTTTGACCAGTTGCAAGGTTACGAATTCGACAAGATCTTCCCGGGCTGCCGCATCATCGACATCCACGAGTTCCTGCTCGAAAAAGGCGTCACCTTGCCCGCCGGCCAGGGCTACCTCTACCACGACCCTTGCCACAGCCCGATGAAGCAGCAAGATCCGATGAAGACGGTCAAGGCGCTGGTCGGCCCCAATGTGCTCAAGAGCGATCGCTGCTGCGGCGAGTCGGGCACGCTCGGCGTGACCCGTCCGGACATCTCGACGCAGGTGCGTTTTCGCAAGGAGCAAGAGCTGCGCAAGGACGAGCTCGCCCTGCGCGCCACGGGCGCGGTGCAGCCCCAGGGGCCGGTCAAGATCCTGACCAGCTGCCCGAGCTGTCTGCAAGGCCTGTCGCGCTACGGCAACGACTTGGAAAACGGTTTGCTTGAGGCCGATTACATTGTGGTCGAGATGGCCCAGCACATCCTGGGCGTCGATTGGCTGCCGGCCTATGTCGAGGCGGCCAACCGGGGCGGTATCGAGCGGGTGCTGGTATGACAGCCGGGACCACCGGGTCATTCAAGCCGCTGGCGCAGTGACCCATGTCAGCCCTTCAAACGCCCACCGAGTTGATCTTGCATGCGCGCTCGCGTCAGCTCGAAATCGCCTTTACCGACGGCCAGCGTTTTCGCATTGCCTACGAGTTGATGCGGGTCTGCTCGCCATCGGCCGAGGTTCAGGGCCATGGGCCTGGCCAAGAGGTGCTTCAGACCGGCAAGCGCGAAGTCGACATTGAGGCCATCGAGCCGGTGGGGCACTATGCGGTCAAGCCGCGCTTTTCAGACGGCCACGACAGCGGCTTGTTCTCCTGGACTTATCTTTACGCGCTGGGTCGCGACCAGGACCGGCTCTGGGCGCAGTACCTGCAGCGCCTGGAGCAGGCCGGGCTCGACCGCGATGCACCCATGCGCAGCGCCGCCGGGCCGGGCTGTGCGAGCCACTAAGCGGCGCGCGCGTCTTGCCGGGCCTTGACATCACACCAGAGCATGAGCACCACCCATTTCGGATTTGAATCGGTCGACGAGCGCGACAAGGCTCGCCGTGTGCGCGGCGTGTTCGATTCGGTCGCGACCCGTTACGACCTGATGAACGACCTCATGTCGGCGGGCCTGCACCGGGCCTGGAAGGCCTACACCGTCATGGTGGCCGATGTCCGGCCGGGCATGGCGGTGCTGGACATTGCGGGCGGCACCGGTGACCTGGCCCTGGCTTTTGCACCCAAGGTGGGCCCCACGGGCACCGTGGTGCACACCGATATCAATGCCGCCATGCTTGGGGAAGGCCGAAACCGCCTGATCGACGCGGGCCTGGCTTTGCCCACCGTCGTCTGCGATGCCGAAGCCCTGCCGTTTCCCGATGCGCATTTCGACCGGGTCACGGTGGCGTTTGGTTTGCGCAACATGACCCACAAGGACCGCGCGCTGGCGCAGATGCACCGGGTGATCAAGCCTGGCGGCAAGCTCCTCGTGCTCGAGTTCTCCAAGGTGGCCAAGCCGCTTGAGAAGGTTTACGACTGGTACAGCTTTGAGGTTTTGCCCCGGCTGGGCAAGCTGGTGGCCGGCGACGACGCGAGCTACCGTTACCTGGCCGAGTCCATCCGCATGCACCCGGATCAGGAGTCGCTTAAGACCCTGATGCAACAAGGCGGTTTCGGCCATGTGGACTATCACAACCTCACTGGCGGTGTGGTTGCCTTGCATGTTGCAATCAAGTGCTGAAACAATGGCACGATGCAGGGGGAGGGCACTCCCGGCGCATTTGTGGAATTAAATGGTTTTTTACAGAGGAACAAGCATGAAAATCTGGTCCGCCCTGATGGCTGGCGTCCTGACGGTGACCCTGGCCCTGGTATCTGCCGA
>CANHBU010000193.1 GCA_947458345.1 Comamonadaceae bacterium | reverse complement strand
CGGGCACAAAAGGCACCACCAGCCGGATCGGTCGATTCGGGTAGGGGCCGCTTTGAGCCCAAGCCGCCGAACTGACACCCAGGCCGGTGACCGCAGCGGCGCCCAGGGCCCGCAACAAATGACGCTTGTGCATAAAAAACTCCCGCGTTTGAAAGGTTAGGGACTCAGGCTTGCAGGGGCAGGTTCTTGCGCAGCCAACTGCTCACCAAATCAATCACCATGGCATTGCCCTCGCCCAAAATGAAGTGGTCGGTGTTGGCAAACAAATGCAGGTCGGTGGGCTGCCCTGCGTGCATGAACAGATCGAGCGACTGCTCAGTGGGCGTGACGGTGTCGCTCGAGGGATGCACCAAAAGCAGAGGCCGCGGTGCAATTTGCCCGACCACCTCGTTGGCCCTGAAATTGAACATGCTCTCGACCACCTCGTAGGGAAACTCGGTGATCGAGCCGGGCGCCAACTGGTTGCGCAGGCCTGGCTGTATCGGCACGATGTCATAGCGCGGCACCATCATCGATTCGCCCTGGGCCAAACGGCGGCGACCCTCGGCCATCATGTCGGTGAACTTCTTCCAGGCCTCATCGGATGCGTGCTGCTTGCGAAACTTCTTCTCGCCATCGCCCCAGCCGCCGGTGGAGATGCAGGCGGCCACACGCGGATCGACGCCGGCGGCGTAGATCGCCACCGCCGCACCAAAACTGTGGCCCATGACGCCCATGCGCGAAGCATCGACCTCGGGCCGGCTCTGCAAGAAGTCCAGGGCGGCTTGGGTGTCGGCGACCTGCTCCAGGCAGATCACCTTGCCCCTGGGCCCCTGGCTCTGACCGCAGCCGCGCATGTCAAAACGCAAGGTGATGTAGCCCAGCGAAGCAAACAGCTGGGACGCGGCCATCGAGATGCCACCGTCCTTGTTGCTGCCAAAGCCATGGAGCACCACCACCGCCGCGCGCCGCTGGCCAGGGGCAAGGTCGGGCGGCACATGCAGCAAGCCGGCCAGCTCAAACCCACCCGAATCAAAATGAACAGCTGTTTCCATGGTGATGCACAAGGCCTCTTAAAAATGACACGCCGCCAAGCCCCGCTTGCGACCCAAACCGTACAGACGGCGACGAACGACTATACAAGAGCGCAGCACGAGGCGCTGATGAAATAGACGCCAAAATGGTCATGCAGGCCCTGCGCCCGCCAAGCCGGTGCGCTTGTGCGAGCCGCTAAGCTGGCTCAGCGCTGGCGAGCAAGGCCAGCAGGCGCTGGGCATCGACGGGCTTGACCAGGTAATGGTCAAAGCCGTCGGCCAGCGCGGCCTGCTGATCGTGGGGCTGCGCATAGCCACTGAGCGCCACGATCAGCGCGCCTGCGGTGGCCGGCTGCTGGCGCAGGCGGCGGGCCAGCTGGCGCCCGTCCATGCCAGGCAAGCCGATATCCAGAATGAAAACATCCGGGCAGCGCTGCTCAGCCACCGCCAGCGCCTGCATGGCATCGTAGGCCACCTCACAGGAGTGACCGCAGGCCCGCAGCAACATGGCCAGGGTATTGGCTGCATCCACGTTGTCATCGACCACCAGCACCCGGCCAGCTTGCGGTCGATGGTCTAAGGCGGCCGCATCCGATTGAGGCTCGGCCGTCTCAGATAAGACCAGTGGCAGGCTTAGCGTGAAGCGGCTGCCGCGTCCCAGGCCTTCGCTGGCCGCACGCACGCGCCCGCCATGGAGTTCAACGAGTTTCTTGACCAGGGCCAAGCCGATGCCCAGCCCTCCTTGCTGGCGATCGATGCTGGACTGAGCCTGGGCAAACAGGTCGAAGGCGCTGACCAGAGTCTGCGGGCTCATGCCGATACCACTGTCGGCCACCTCAACTTGCACCCATGCGCCTTCGAGCCGAAGGCTCAGCTCGAGCCGGCCTCCCGGCGGCGTGTACTTGGCTGCATTGTTGAGCAGGTTGGCGAGGACCTGCACAAGGCGTTTGGCATCGCCGCGCACCCGCAGCGCCTGGGTCGAAAGCTTCAGCTGCAAGTTGTGTCCCCGCCCCTTTATCAAGGGATGGCTTTGTTCGAGCGCCTCGTGCACCAGACCACGCAGGTCCAGCACGCGCCGCTCGATATTGATCAAACCCCGGCTGACGCGCGAAACATCGAGCAAGTCGTCCACCAGACCGCGCAGATGCTGGGCCTGACGGGCAATGATGACGCTGCCCTCGTGAATTTGCTCGGCGCTGGCCTGGGAGTGCCGCATCAACTCGGCGGCAGCGGCAATCGGGGCTAGCGGGTTGCGCAGCTCGTGCGCCAGCATGGCCAAAAATTCATCCTTGCGCTCGTTGGCACTTTTGAGCGCGCGCTCGGCCATGACCCGATCCGTGATGTTGAACGAAACCGACACCGCCCCCTCGATAGCCCCGCCTGGGCCCCGGATCGGTGCGGCCGTGACCAGAAAGTGGCCACAAGAGCGGCCTTCGTGCGGCACATCGATTTGCACCAGATCGCGCGTCGTGTCGCCTCGCAAGGCCCGCCGCATCGGCCATTCAGACGATTGCAGCGCTTGGCCATCGCGCGGGCTGCCGTCGGCCCAAGTGGCCACGGCGCGCATCGGGCCAAACTCGGGCGAGCTGCCCCTGAGTTCGCGCGACGCAGAGTTCATCACCAGCACGCGGAAATCGTTGTCGACCACCACCACCGCCGCAGGCGTGGCCTCGATCACCGCCGCCAGGCGGCGATGCGCGGCCTCAGCGCACAAAGCCGCTTCACGGGCCTGCCGCTCGCTTTGCTCAAGGCGCTCTTGCGCCAGCATCTGCTGCGACGTGTCCTTGATCAGCACCGCCAGCTGCCGACTTTCTGGGCCGCCCAGACGCATGATGCAGGTCTCGTAGCTGCGACCGCCGATACCCATCGGCACATCAGCGCGTATCGTGCGCCCGGTGACCAGCACCTCCTGACAGGCTTGAGCCCAGAAGGGGTCGCGCTCCTTGACCGCCTCAGAGACCTTGCGCCCCAACAAATCGGCGCGGCCGGTGTGCCGGGCAAAGGCCGGGTTGGTTTCCAAAAACCGATAGTCCATCAGTTGGCCGTCTACCTTGTCAAGCACCTCAATGCGGCAGTAGCCATGGTCCATCAAAGCGATCACGGCAGCGTGATCGGCTGGCGCCAGTGCTTCGGTATCGGGAGCCTGAGCGGCGGCCAGAATCACCAGCATGCCCAGCACCCGCCCCTGATGGATCAATGGGTGCAAGGTGCAAGAAGCATGAACCCCAAGGCGGGCATGTTCGCTCAGCGGGCTGCGCTTGGCCAAGGCCAAACTGAGATCGGCTGCAAACTGCCGGCGCATGCCGCGCCCCATCGATCGGGCCAACGCCAATCCGGCACGGTTGACAAAGGGCCGCCGCCCATCGCCCCACCACACCATGGCAGGCGAAGCGCTGCTAAAGCACAGGGACCGCGCGCTGTCCCTGAGCGGGGCGTCGGTATCGGGGAGGTACGACAAGGGCTCGACAAAAGTTCGCATTCTTTGGCCTCACTGCTGGGGGAAGACAGCCTAAGCACTGGGAATAGTGACGTTTTACTTGTAATACCTCGATTGTCGATGCGCCAACGTGGTTTTTAGCAGCTCAGCCGTAGGAGCGAATTGGGGCGGGTGCGGGCCCATAAGACTGCGTATGAGCAGGGTGCTTCGTCAAGTGCGACGCACCGATCAAAGCCGATCAAAGCCGATCAAAGCCGATCGCAGCTGATCGCAGCTGATGGCCCGGGGATGGCCCGGGGGTGGCCCGGGGGTGGCCCCACAAAAAGCGGTTAAGGGCCTGCCCGCAAGCTTGCCAGCACCTCCTGGCGCGAAGGACAACCCAGACGCCCGCCCAGGCGCGTGCATTTGAGGGAGGCGGCGTGGCAGGCAAAGCTGGCGGCGCGCTCAGGGCTTTGGCCTTCGGTCAGTGCCAGGGCAAAAGCACCGTGGAACACATCGCCTGCGCCCAGGGTGTCCACCACCTTGACCTTGGGCGCTGAGACCCGGCGCACGACACCGCCTTCAACCCAGGCATAACCGTCTGCGCCGCAGGTTGCGCCCACATGGCCCGCATGCCGCCCAGCCACCTCGAGCAAGGCCACATCGACCGAGCCAGCGCCCGTCAAGGCAAGCACACCGGCATCGGAAAACACCGCATGGCTGGCCAGTTGCACCAGCGTCTCGAGCGTCTGCGGCGCGGCAGCCTCCCCGTCGAGCATGACGGGCACGCCCAGCTGCCGCGCTGCGCGCATGGCGGCCTGGGCGCCTTCGGGCCAGCGCACATCGCACAGCAAGATGTCGGCGCCCGCCAACTGCTGCAGCGGCAGCCAGTGGGGCGAGGCATCGAGAGTCGGATCGTGAAAGGGCACCACCAGGCGCTCACCCTTGGCATCGACGATCACAGCAGCTTGTGACGAGGCAGCGCCGGCCACGTTGCGCAGACTCGAGACGTCCAGGCCCTCTTGGCGCAGCGACTGCCGAGCGGCCCGCCCGCCTGCATCGTCGCCACAGCGGCCCCAGATCGCCGCCTGCCCGCCCAGGCGCATGAAGGCGAAAGCTGCCGACAGGGCCATGCCGTCGACCACCTCCACCAGCGCATGCGCCAGCACCTTGGCCGGAACCGGCGCCACATGCTCGACTTGGTAGATGCGGGTCAGGCAAATCCCGCCGACGGCAATCGCGCGCGCTGGGCTCGCGCTCATTTCGGCGGGGCCGCCAACTGCAGCGCCTGACGCGCCAAAGCGGTGATGGCCGCATAGTCGCGCGCGGCCACCAGCGGCTGCGGCGTCATCCAGCTGCCACCGACCGCAGGGCAGGCCCGCAGCGCCAGATAGCTGGGCACGTGCTCAGGGCGGATGCCACCGGTCGGGCAAAAACGCGCCTGCGGAAACACCGCCTGAAGATGCTCGATCTGCCGCACGCCATCAAGACCATT
>CANHBU010000192.1 GCA_947458345.1 Comamonadaceae bacterium | reverse complement strand
TACGTCTGGTACGACGCACTGATCAACTACCTCACCGGTGCCGGCTTCCCGGCAGATGCGGCTGGTGCGCCGTTCTGGCCGGCATGACCGCCACCAAACTTGAGTTTGGCTTGTCCAGGCGGCAGGTCGAGTTCGTCGTGGGCCACCAAAATTTCTTCGGGTGCGATTTTGAAAAATCGCGCCAATGCGGCCACCGATTTGCCCGACAGGTTCATGAAGGTCTGGGGTTCGAGCAGCCACAGATTGCTGCCTTGCACTTGCGTGCGACCGACGCGGCCATGGTAGGCGCGTTCGGCCGTCAGGTTGACCTTGAGCTCGCGCGCCACGTCTTGCAGCCACCAAAAGCCCGCATTGTGTCGAGTGGCCTCGTATTCCTGGCCCGGGTTGCCCAGGCCTACCAGGAGTTTGATCACGCTTGAAACCGTCCAGGGCAGTTTGAGGGTGCGCTCGATTCGGCGGCAAAAAGGCCCGTGCCTCGCTTGAGTGCACGGGCCCTTGCGACGAGTCCAGGAATTACTTCTTGCCCTTGGCCGGCTTGGCGGCGCCTTTTGCATCGGCCGGTGCGGCGGCGGGTGCGGCGGCTGCCTCTTCCTCGATCGCGGTCACCGATGCGATCACCGGGTTGACCTGGCCTTTGGTCACCACCTTCACGCCCTTGGGCAGCGTGATGTCGTTGACGTGCAGCGAGTGGCCCTTTTTCATACCGCTCAAATCGACCGCGATGAACTCGGGAATATCGGCCGGGAAGCAAGACACCGTCAATTCGTTGACGACGTGGTTGACCAAGCATTTCTCGGCCTTGACCGCCGGCGAGTTTTCCTCACCGCTGAAGTGCAGGGGCACCTTGACGGTCATGCGGGTGGTCGCTTCCACGCGCTGGAAGTCGATGTGCTGCACTTGCGGCTTGTAGGGGTGCATCTGCAGATCGCGCAAGAGCACCTTGTGGGTCGCGCCGCCTAGTTCCATCTCGAGGATGGAGGCGTGGAAAGCTTCTTTCTTGATGGCGTGAAACAGAGCGTTGTGATCGACTTCGATCAGCAGCGGCTCGCCCGTGCCACCGTAGACGATGCCGGGCGTGCGGCCCGTGATGCGCAGACGGCGGCTCGCACCCGTACCCTGCAGCTTGCGCTCAAAAGCGACAAATTTCATGGTTTTCTCCTGAAGAGGCGGACCGCGACCAGTCTCGCCTCGTGACAACAATGGCAGCTTGCGCTGCCGGCTTATCGCTCCCGGTTCAAAACAGGTTGTCCTGCTCCGAGAACAGACTCATGACCGACTCTCCGCGGGCGATGCGCTGTATGGTTTCAGCAAACAGCGGTGCGACCGAGAGTTGGCGGATCTTGCTGCACGCCTTGGCGTTGGCGTTGAGCGGAATGGTGTTGGTGATGACCACTTCATCGAGCGCATCGCCCTTGGACAGGCGCTCAATGGCGGGCCCCGAAAACACCGGATGGGTGCAATAGGCGTAGACCTTCTTGGCGCCGCGCTCCTTAAGCACCTCGGCGGCTTTGACCAGCGTGCCGGCCGTGTCGATCATGTCGTCCATGATGACGCAGTTGCGGCCCTCGATGTCGCCGATGACGTGCATCACCTCCGACACATTGGCCTTGGGGCGGCGCTTGTCGATGATGGCCATGTCGCAGCCCAGTTGCTTGGCCAGTGCACGCGCGCGCACCACGCCGCCGACGTCGGGGCTGACGACCATCAGGTCGGAGTAGTTCTTTTGGGTCAGATCGCCCAGCAGCACCGGCGAGGCATAGATGTTGTCGACCGGAATGTCAAAAAAGCCCTGGATCTGGTCGGCGTGCAGGTCCATGGTCAGCACGCGCGAGACGCCCACGGCCTGCAGCATATTGGCCACCACCTTGGCTGTGATCGGCACCCGCGCCGAGCGGGGCCGCCTGTCCTGGCGGGCGTAGCCGAAGTAGGGGATGACCGCGCTGATGCGCTCGGCCGAGGCGCGCTTGAGCGCATCGACCATGATCAGCAGCTCCATCAGGTTGTCGTTGGTCGGCGCGCAGGTCGACTGCACCACGAAGACATCGCGGGCCCGCACGTTTTGCTGGATCTCGACGGTGACCTCGCCGTCAGAAAACCGGCCGACATGGGCCGCTCCGAGGGTGCCGCCAAGGTCGCTGGCGATCTCCTGCGCCATGATTGGATTGGCGTTGCCCGTAAAGAGCAGGAAGTCGGAGGAGGGGGTGTGCATGTCAGGCCGCGCAAGTGTGAAGGGGGCAGGGCGCAGAGTTGGGCGAGGTGTCTGGCGGTGTCGGCGGGTACCCGTAGCTGACTCGGTCACGACTGGACTTGTCGGTGATCGACCCGCACGGGCCGATCGCCTTCAAGGCCGAAACATTTGGCAGGGGAGGAAGGACTCGAACCCTCGCATGCCGGAATCAAAATCCGGTGCCTTGACCAACTTGGCGACTCCCCTACACAGGAGCGCTACCCTTGCGGATCTCGCCCCCCAAATTGTTGATGCCCATGCTGCTGGCGGCGGCAGTTTACCAATCGGCCAGCGGATGCATTTGCAGCATGCTGCAAACCCGAACCGTCCAACCATCAGCGGGCTTGCCTGGCCCGGTGTCCGCAAATTGGCCTGCGGGCAGGTGGGCAAACAGCGCGCTGCCTGAGCCCGTCATGCGCCCTGTCAATCCTTGATCGCTCAGCCACTGAAGGCCCAGCCCGATCTCGGGTTGCAGTTTTTGCGCCACAGGCTGCAGGTCGTTGCGGCCAAATCCAAAGATCTGGTCCGGTCCAAGTGCAGCAAAGCCCGAAATTGTAGCAGCTTTGCTGTCACGCTTGAGCTCGGGCGAAGCAAAGATGGCCGGCGTGGACAGACCGGCCGGCGGCTTGATCACCAAAAACCGGGCATCGGGCAGCTCGATGGGCTGCAGCTGTTCGCCGATGCCCTCGACCCAGGCATTGCGGCCAAGCAAAAAGAAAGGGACGTCGGCGCCCAGTTGCAAGGCCAGGGCCTGCAGACGCTCGCGCGCAGGCCGGACATCCCACAGGCGCATCAGGCCGAGCAGGCAGGTGGCGGCGTCGGATGAACCGCCACCCATGCCCGCCTGCGAGGCGATGCGCTTGACCAGGTGAATATGGACGCCCAGTGGGCAGCCGGTGGCCTGCTGCAGGGCGCGGGCCGCGCGCACGCACAAGTCGTCGGCCGGCAGGGGTTCGCAGCCCTCTTCGCTGCGGCTGATCAAGCCGTCCGTGCGCACCTGTAGATGCAGGGTGTCGCACCAGTCGATCAGCATGAAGACCGACTGCAGCAAGTGGTAGCCGTCGCTGCGCCGCCCCAGCACATGCAAAAAGGCGTTGAGCTTGGCGGGCGCCTGCAAGTCGTAGAGGGCCTTCATGGCAGCTGCGCGCCCTGGCCGGATCGGCCGGCTGGCCTTGGCATGTCCCTCGGTCTCATCGGTCCAGCAAGATGCGCAGTTGTACTGTGGGCTCGGGGCTTTGCCGGCTCGCCACAAGCCGCCCCTGGCCCAGACCCGACAGGTCGGTTTGCCAGCCCGCCACCGCCGTGGGCACGCCGACCAGCCAATCGAAGAGGGCGCCCAGCGGCAGCGCTGCTCCGGTGGCATGGCTGAGCAGCTCTTCCATCGAGCGGTAGCGCCGGGCATCGGAGCCCGATCGCAGCACCGCTTGATCGGCCGTCCATTGCGCGCTGGCCACGGCCGTTCCCAGGGGCGAGTTGAGCAGCAGCTGTCCTTGCGACGAGTTGCCGCTGAGCTCGAAGCCGGCCGAAAACGCCTGCGGCGGGTTCGACCCCACCTGCATGCTCAGCCGTCCGCTCCACTGTTCAGGCCCTTGCCGCGCCTTGCGGGTCGCGCAGCCGGCCAGGACCATGGCAGCCAGCAGCACGAAGGCGCGGCGCGGCGCATCTGTGGCCTGCTCTTGTGCTTGTGCTTGCGGCTCCAGTGCCGCTTGGTTCACCGCCTGACCCACCGACTGCTTCACGGCTGAACCTGCAGACGCTTGAGGGTCTCTTGCAAGGTGTCGTTGTCCGCGTTGAGCTGCAGGCCCTCGCGCCAGATCATCAGGGCGCGCTCGCGCTGGCCCAGGCTCCAGAGAATCTCGCCAAAGTGGGCGGCAATCTCGGCATCGGGCTTGGCCTTGTAGGCGACCTCGATGACCCGCAGTGCCTCCTGCCGGTTGCCCAGGCGGAACTCCACCCAGGCCAGGCTGTCTTGGATGTAGGGGTCGGAGGGCGCAAATTCCAGCGCTTTGACGATGAACTGCTTGGCCTCGGCCAGGCGCACGCCCCGATCGGCCAGCGAGTAGCCCAGCGCGTTGTAGGCCGCGTGGTAGTCGGGCTTGAGCTGCAGGATCTGGCGCAGCAGGGATTCCATCTCCTCGAAGCGGCCGAGCTTTTCAGCCAGGATGGATTTTTCGTAGATCAGCTCATGGTCCTTGGGCGTTTGCGCCACCGCTCGGCTCATCAGTTCGTAGGCTGGCTGGTACTGCTTGAATTCGCGCAGCAAATTGACCTCGGCCAGCATCTTGCGCCGGGCCTCCTGGGCGTTGGGCTCGGGCAGTTGCTGCAGCAGCGCTCGCGCCTGAGCCAGCTGACCCTGGCGCGCCAGCAGCGAAGCGCGCCGGCTTTGGGTCTGCACCAGCAGCTCCGGGTCTTTGACTTCGGCCAGCCACTTCTGCGCCTGCGCCAGATCGCCCTGGCGCTCGGCGATCTGGGCGAGCATCAGATGCGCTTGCGCCATGCCCCGGCGCACACGCTGGTCTGATCCGTCCTGGGCGGCCTGCGCTCGCGCCAGGCCCAGATAGCGCTGCAGGCTCGCCTGCGCCACGGTGCCTTGGGCTTGGTCCATTTGCAGCGAGCCCAGCAAGAGCCAGCCCTCGGCAAACTGCGCCTGCTCGCGCGTCAGCTGCTCGAGCTGCCGCGCGCTTTCTGCATAGCGCTGGACGTCGAG
>CANHBU010000191.1 GCA_947458345.1 Comamonadaceae bacterium | reverse complement strand
GAGCGGGCATAGACGGTGGCGATGGCCTCGTGCTGCAAGGCCTGGGCTTGGCCTTGCCAAGTGTGCGCGGCGGGTAAATCGCCCACCAGCCGGGCCGCCTCACCGGCCGGGCAGGCAAGCAGGACGGCATCGAACACGTCGCTGCCGTCCTGGGTGTCCTGGCCGTACTGCACAAGCCAGCGCTCGCCCTGCGGCCTGAGCGCCAGGGCGCGGGCACCCAGTCGCACGGTGTGCCCGCTTTTGAGCAGCCGTTTGAGCGCCGCATCGGGCAACAGGCGGCCCAGGTCGGCCGTGGGCAGCAGCAGGTCCGACCCCCCGGCACCAGCAAACAGGGCGTCTTGCATCACCCGCAAGAAGACGGCGGCACTGGCCCGCTGCAGCGGGGTGTTCAGAGCCGAGACGCACAGGGGCGCGATCAGGCCATCGACGACGGTCGGGCTCAGGCCCGTGCACAACTGCCCGACCGTCATGGTCTCATCGCAGGCAAAGCCGGCAGCCTGCCAGCGGCGGGCCCAGCCCAGCAGCGCCAGCTTGTCGCCCAGGCTCCAGCCGCGCGCCCTCAGCACGCCCAGGCCAACGGCCAGGCTCGCCGGTGCCCCCGGCCAAAGAGTCGGCGGCCAGTCGGGCAGGCACAGCCCCTGGCCGTCGGCAAACATCAGGGTCAAGGGCAGACGCAGCAGGTGCTGCTCGGGATTGACGCCTAGCCGGCGCATGAGCGCCAGGCTGTGGCTGTAGGCGCCGATCAGAAGGTGCTGGCCGTTGTCGAGTTCAAAGCGCTCGCCGCCGTGCTCTACGGCAAGCGCGCGCGCCCGCCCGCCTGCTTGTCGCGCGGCCTCTAGCAGCACCACTTGGGCTCCGTGCTCGGCGGCCTGCAGCGCAGCGGCGCAGCCCGCCCAGCCTGCGCCCACAACGGCCACGCGCATCAGCAGACGCGGCCCAGAGCCTGTGTTTTCCAGGCCAGCCAGAATTTGCGCAGGGGCGTCAGGCTCACCCTTTGGTGCAGCACCTGATAGCCGTCGGCCTCAATCTCGCGCAGCAAGGTGCGGTAAATGCTGGCCATCATCAGACCGGGCTTTTGCGCGCGCCAGTCGGCCTGCGGCAGCAGGTCCAGGGCCTGGTCATAGGTGCGCAGCGCCCGCTGCGTCTGGAACTCCATCAGGGCCCGAAAGCGGTCGGAGTACTGCCGCTTGAGAATTTCGTGGGCCTTGACATCGAACTGCTGCAATTCGCTGACGGGCAGGTAGATGCGACCGCGCAGCGCGTCTTCGCCGACGTCGCGGATGATGTTGGTCAGCTGAAAAGCCAGGCCCAACTTGTGCGCATAAGCCGTGGTGCGATCTTGCGTCTGACCAAAGATGCGCGCGGCCACCTCGCCAACCACGCCGGCCACCAGGTGGCAGTAGCGCATCAGGCCCGGCAAATCCAGGAAACGGCTTTGCTCCAGGTCCATCTGGCAGCCCTCGATCACGGCGTTGAGGTGTGCCGCCGTGATGCCGTAGACCCCAGTCCAGGGCATCAGCGCCTTGAGCACTGGGTGGCTGGGCTGGCCGCCGTAGGCCGCCGCGACCTCGCCGCGCCACCAGGACAGTTTGGCCTGCGCCACGCCGGGGTCGACGGCCTCGTCAACGACATCGTCGACCTCCCGGCAAAAGGCGTAGAAGGCCGTGATGGCCGCACGGCGGTCCTTGGGCAGGAAAAGAAAGGCGTAATAAAAGCTGCTGCCTGAGGCGGCGGTTTTGCGCTGGACGTACTGCTCCGGGCTCATGCGGGCATTGTCGCTTCAATGTCGACCCGGCTCGGCCTGCGCTCTCTCATGCCCCCGGGCTGGACAAGGCGGGACCAAGAATTGACATTTTTATGTAACTAAGTTACAAATAGATCTGTGAATCTAAAGGGCAGATGTTTGACTTTTACTTGCGGATCTTCTTTGTTACGGATTGCGCAGAAAAATCCGGCATCTTATGGTCTTCCCCAAAAAGCATTCCCTGAGTTACACGTCCATTTTCCAGGACCCATGCCATGAGCTCTGCTGACGACACCGCCGCACCCGATATCGTGATCTTCGGCGCCGCCGGCGATCTGTCGTGCCGCAAACTTTTGCCGGCCTTGTACATGGCCCACATGCACAGCCGCCTTGAGCCCGGCACGCGCATTTTGGCCATCGGTCGCCAGGCCTGGTCGCGCCAGCAGTACCTGGATTTCATCGACGCGCGCTCGCCGGCCTTTATTGAGCCGGCCGCGATGGACGCATCGGTCTGGGGCGCGTTTTTGGCGCGCCTGGACTACATCGGCCTGGACGTCAGCGATGCGGGCGCTTATGCGGCCCTGGCGCAGCGACAGCTGTCGCAGGGCCTGCGCGTGTTCTACCTGGCCACGGCGCCTTCGCTGTTTGCGCGCATCTGCGAGCATCTGGGCTCGGCCGGACTGATTCACGAGGGCAGCCGTGTGGTGCTCGAAAAACCCCTGGGCACTGACCTGGCGTCGGCGCAGGCCATCAACACCGCGGTGGCGCGCCATTTCCGCGAAGACCAGATCTACCGCATCGACCATTACCTGGGCAAGGAGACGGTGCAAAACCTGATGGTGCTGCGCTTTGGCAATGCGATCTTCGAGCCTTTGTGGCGCGCACCTTTCATCAAGAGCGTTCAGATCACGGTGGCCGAGACCGTTGGCGTGGGCAGCCGCGCCGGTTTTTACGACGGCGCAGGCGCCTTGCGCGATATGGTGCAGAACCATCTGCTGCAGCTGCTGTGCATCGTCGCCATGGAGCCACCTGTCTCGCTTGAGGCCGACGATGTGCGCGATGAAAAGCTCAAGGTGATGCGCTCGCTGCGCAAGATGGACCTGGCGGCCATCGGGCGGGACACCGTGCGCGGGCAGTATGGCGCCGGCGTTGCCGAGGGCCAGTCGGTGCAGTCCTACTTGCAAGAAGAGGGCGTGCCCGCGGGCAGCCGGACCGAGACCTTTGTGGCTTTGCGCGCCCACATCGACAACGCGCGCTGGGCCAATGTGCCGTTTTTTCTGCGCACGGGCAAGCGTATGGCCAAGCGCCATTCGCAAATCGTCATTGAATTTTCCGAGCAGCCCTTTTCAATTTTTGGCAGCAGCCCCCATCACAGGCCCAACCGGCTCATCATCAGCTTGCAGCCGGAAGAGTCCATCCACTTAGGCATGATGGTCAAGGAGCCGGGCTCGGGCATGAAGTTGCACCCGGTCGAGCTCGGGCTGGATCTGCAGTCCTCCTCGGACAAGCGGCGCGCCGAGGCCTATGAGCGCCTGCTCATCGATGTCATGAAGGGCCGGCTGACCCACTTCATGCGTCGCGATGAACTCGAGGCCGCCTGGCGCTGGGTGGAGCCGATTTTGCGCGGCTGGCAGGCGCTGGAAGAAAAGCCGCGCCCCTATGCCGCCGGCAGTTGGGGGCCGGCAGCGTCTTCGGCGCTGATGGCCCGCGAAGGCCTGAGCTGGTTCGAGGAGTCCTGATGCTCGAGCAGCCGATGTGGGAACTGCCGCCGCTTGCTGGCCGGCGCGTGTCCTTCCTGACCCTTGCGGCCGATCAGGCCACGCCGGCCTTGGCCGCCGATGTGGCCGCTCGACTGCGCCAGGCCATTGCAGACCGTGGCCGGGCCGTGCTGCATGTCTCTGGCGGGCAATCGCCGGTGGCGCTGTTTGAGGCCTTGCGAGAGCAGGCGCTGGCGTGGCATCAGGTCGAGGTGAGCCTGGCCGACGAGCGCTGTGTGCCGCACGATCATCCTGACAGCAACGCCCGGCTCGTGCGCACCCATTTGCTGCAGGGCCAGGCGGCGCACGCGCGCTTGCTGCCTTTGCTGCCGCCGTCGTTTGCAGCGGCCGAGTCGGCGGGGTTGGCACAAACTGCTGTGTTGGCCGAACTGGCCGAGCAGGCCGGTCAGGCTTTGCGCGCGCAGGGGCCTGCCGACGTGCTGGTGCTGGGCATGGGCGCCGACGGGCACACCGCGTCGATTTTTGCGGGCATGCGCAATCTGGCCCAGGCGCTCGATCCCCATGGCCAGCAGACCTGCTTGCCGGTGGAGGGGCTGCCTGCTTCGGCGGCGCACGCGCGCATCACGCAGACGCTGGCCCATTTGCTGTCGGCGCGGCACATCGTGCTGCCGGTGCGTGGCAGCGACAAGCTGCAGACCTTGCGCCGCGCCTGCCGCACGCTCGACTTGCCCATCTCCCACGTCCTGCATCAAAGCCTGGCCCCGGTGGCCGTCTGGATCTCCTCATGAGCCGCTTGCATCCCCGTCTTGCTGAAGTGACTGCGCGCATCGAGGCACGCAGCGTCCCAAGCCGCAGCGCCTATCTGGCGGTGCTGCAGGCAGCCAGCGGCAAGGGCGGTGCGCAGCGCAGCGGCCTGGGCTGCGCCAACGCGGCCCATGCCTATGCGGCCATGCCGCCCGCCGACAAGCTGATGCTGCGCCAGGAGCGCGCGCCCCATTTGGGGCTGATCACGGCCTACAACGACATGTTGTCGGCCCACCAGCCTTATGAACACTATCCTGAAAGCATCCGCGCGAGCGCCCGCCGTGCCGGTGCCACCGCACAGGTCGCCGGCGGCGTGCCTGCAATGTGTGACGGCATCACCCAGGGCGAAGACGGCATGGAGCTGTCGCTGTTCTCGCGCGATGTGATTGCCCTGTCTAGCGTGGTGGGCCTGTCGCACAACGTGTTTGATGCAGCCCTGTTTTTGGGCGTGTGCGACAAGATCGTGCCCGGTCTGCTCATGGGCGCGCTGCAGTTTGGCCACTTGCCCGCTCTTTTCATTCCGGCCGGCCCGATGACCTCGGGTCTGGCCAATGAGGACAAGGCCAAGGTGCGCCAGCAATTTGCGCAAGGCCTGGTCGACCGGCAGGCCCTGCTCGATGCCGAGCAGGCGGCCTATCACGGGCCGGGCACCTGCACCTTTTACGGCACCGCCAACTCCAACCAGATGCTGAT
>CANHBU010000190.1 GCA_947458345.1 Comamonadaceae bacterium | reverse complement strand
AGGCGGTGCTCGAGCGCATCGGCAGCACCACCGACTATGCGGACCTGGGCGGCGCCGATCTGGTCATCGAGGCTGCCACCGAGAAGCGCGATCTCAAGCTGAGCATCCTCAAACAAGTCGAGGGCTTGGTGGGCCCAGATGTGGTGATTGCCACCAACACCTCTTCGATTTCCATCAGCGAACTGGCCGCCGTACTCAAGAAGTCCGATCGCTTTATTGGCACGCACTTTTTCAACCCGGTGCCGCTGATGGGCTTGCTCGAGCTCATCCGCGGCTTGCAGACCTCTGACCAGACGCACCGCGAGATGCTGGAGTTCGCCACTTTGGTGGGCAAGACCGCCGTGACCGCCAAGAATTCACCCGGCTTTGTGGTCAACCGCATCCTGGTGCCCATGATCAACGAGGCCATCTTCGTGTTGCAAGAGGGTCTGGCCTCGGCTGAGGACATCGATGCGGGCATGAAGCTGGGCTGCAACCATCCGATCGGGCCGCTGGCGCTGGCCGACATGATCGGCCTGGACACCTTGCTGTCGGTCATGGATGTTTTCTACGACGGTTTCAACGACTCCAAATACCGTCCGGCACCGCTGCTCAAGGAGATGGTGGCCGCCGGATGGCTCGGCCGCAAGAGCGGACGCGGCTTTTACCGTTACTGAGGCGGGCGCGCCCCGGCGCACGCCCGAGCCGCAGGGGCCCTTGCCGCCCCCGACTTGCACCCACTCGGCCGGCGCTGCCGGCCGTCGCCCCGCCTACAATTGAAGGCATCGCTGAGCCTTGTCCCAGCTCGGCGATGTTTTTTTTCGGGACCATGTCGAGGCGCACCATGTACAAAAACCTCCTGGCCGCAGGCGCGGCCGTCTTGCTTTTTCATGGCGTTCAGGCTCAGACCCCTGTCCCCCTCAAGGTGGCCGTGGTGCATGTGGCGCCGGTGACCGAGGCCGGTTGGGTGCGTCAGCATGAAAACGCCAGGCTTGCGCTGCAAAAAGCCCTGGGCCCTCGGGTGCAGACCCGATCGGTCGAGAACGTGGCCGAAGGCGCCGATGCCGAGCGCGTGATTCGCGATCTGGCGCAGCAGGGCTACGGCCTGATTTTCACGCCTTCTTTTGGCTATATGGAGCCGACCCTGCGGGTGGCGCGCGACTTCCCGCAGGTGCGCTTTGAGTCGATCACTGGGTACAAGCAGGCCGACAACGTGGCGGTGGCCAATGCGCGCTACTACGAGGGCCGGTTTTTGGCTGGTATCGCTGCTGGGCGCATGAGTCAAACCGGTGTGGCCGGCTACGTGGCCGGATTCCCCATCCCCGAGGTGCTGCAGGGCATCAACGCCTTTGCCCTGGGCATGCGCTCGGTGCGCGCCGATGCGCAGGTGCGGGTGATCTGGCTGCAGGCCTGGTTTGATCCGGCGCGCGAGCGCGAGGCGGCGCTGACCTTGCTCAATCAAGACGCCGATGTGCTGGCGTTTCACACCGCCTCCACTGCCGTCATGCGGCTGGCGCAGGAGCGCGGCAAGCTGGCCATTGCCTACCACTCCGATATGCGCCATGTGGCCCCCGATGCGCAGCTGCTGGCTGTGACCCATGAGTGGGGCGACTATTACACCGACCGTGCCCGCGCCCTGATCGAGGGCCGCTGGAGCAGCCAGGCGCTTTGGGCGGGCGTGCGCGAGGGCATGGTTCGGGTGGGCGAGTTTGGCCCACGCGTGCCCGCTGCGGTGCGCCAGGAGGTGCTGGCGCGCCAGCAGGACGTGGCGGCCGGCCGCTTGCGGCCTTTTGCGGCCGGCGACAAGCCTGTGCTCGATGCTTCGGGTGCGGTGATGATTCCTGCCCGCTCTGCGCTCAGCGACGAACAGATCCTGAATATGAAAACCCTGGTGCAGGGTGTGCAAGGCGGTTTGCCGCGCTAAAGCGTGCCCCAATTTGGGGCTGGACCTTGCAAGGGCATCCGTGAAAGGCCGGCGCGGATGCGCTAATCTTGGCAGCCATGCCCGCCTTTCGATCCGCCCTCCTGTATTTTTCGCCCGATGACCGTCTGGTCTATGAAGCCGACGGCCTGCTGCTGACCGCGCCGGATGAGCGGGGCGTGCAACGCGTCACCTCGATCGGGCCTTGGTCGGCCCAAGCGGCAGCGGGCGAGGCACTCGAGCACTGGCCCGGACGGTTGATCGCACCGGGTTTTATCGACCTGCACGTGCACTACCCGCAGCTCGACGTGATCGCCTCGCCGGCCGACGGCCTGCTGCCCTGGCTCGAGACCTACACCTTTGTGCAGGAAGCGCGTTTTGGCGACTCGGCCCATGCGCAGGAGGTGGCCTGCTTTTTCCTCGATGAACTCAAGCGCCATGGCGTGACCACGGCCATGGCTTTTTGCAGCTCGCACGCCAGCTCGGTCGACACCCTGATGGCGCAGGCGCGCGCGCGCGGGCTGCGGCTGATCGCCGGCAAATGCCTGATGGACCGGCATGCGCCCGACGGGGTCCGGGACCAGACCGAGGCCAGCTTGATCGAGACCGAAAGCCTGATCGGGCGCTGGCATGGGGTCGATCGGCTCGGCTACGCGATCACGCCGCGCTTTGTGCCCAGTTGCAGCGATGCCCAGCTGGCCGGTGCGGGCGAGCTGGCACGGCGCTATCCGCAGGTTTGGGTGCAGTCGCATGTGGCAGAAAACCACGATGAAATCGCCTGGGTGCATGCCTTGCATCCACAGGCGCGCAGCTACCTGTCGGTGTACGGGCAGTTTGGCCTGCTCAGGCCGCGCAGTGTGTATGCGCACTGCATCCACCTCGACGAGGCCGACCGCGAGCTGATGCGCAGCACGGGCGCGGCCGCTGCGGTTTGCCCCACCAGCAACCTGTTTCTGGGCAGCGGCATGTTTGACTACGCGGCCAGCCAGCGTGCCGATTTGGCCTACGGGCTGGCCAGCGACGTGGGCGGTGGCACCAGCTTTAGCCCCTTTCAGACCATGCTGGCGGCCTACTATGTGGCGCGCGACGGCCGCGGCAAGACCGGCCTGTCGCTTGCGCCCGAGCGGCTGTGGTTTGACCACACCGCTGGTGCTGCCCGCGCGCTCGGACTGGAGGGCGTGGTGGGCAATCTGCTGCCCGGCTGCGAGGCCGATTTTGTGGTCCTCAACCCGCGCAGCACCCCGCTGCTTGAGCGCAAGGTCGAGCGCGCTCAAAGCCTGGCGCAGTGGCTGTTTGCGATGATCGTGCTCGGCGACGACCGGCTGATCGAGCGCACCGTGATCGCCGGGCTGCCTGAGCCCCGCCTGCCTACCCGCCTGCCTACAATAGCGATCCCCCTCGCGTAGGATCGCCCCATGAGCATCAAGAGTGACAAGTGGATCTGCCGCATGGCCGAGCAGCACGGCATGATCGAGCCGTTCGAGCCGCGCCAGGTGCGTCAGGCTGCGGGTGGGCGCAAAATCATCAGCTACGGCACCAGCAGCTACGGCTACGACATCCGCTGCGCGCCGGAGTTCAAGGTTTTCACCAATATTCATTCGACGGTGGTCGACCCGAAGAACTTCGACGAGAAGAGCTTCGTCGATTTTCATGGCGACAGCTGCATCATTCCGCCCAACAGCTTTGCGCTGGCCCGCACGCTCGAGTATTTCCGCATCCCCCGAAACGTCCTGACGATCTGCCTGGGCAAGAGCACGTATGCGCGCTGCGGCATCATCGTCAACGTCACCCCCTTCGAGCCCGAATGGGAGGGCTATGTCACCCTGGAGTTTTCCAACACCACCCCGCTGCCGGCGCGCATTTATGCGGGCGAGGGTTGCGCTCAGGTGCTGTTTTTCGAAAGCGACGAGGTCTGCGAAACCTCGTACAAGGACCGCGGTGGCAAATACCAGGGGCAGGTGGGCGTGACCCTGCCAAAGGCCTGAGGTCGCGGTGCCAAGCTTTATTCTTATCCATTTGACAAGAGATACACTCGGGGTTTTTGGCTGCGTGCTCAAAGCAGCGCCTGGGAGGACTTCCGCTTGAACGCTCCTTTGACCCGTTGGCAGGCCGGCGACGGCGCCGCGCCACGGCATGTGGCCGTCATCATGGACGGCAATGGCCGCTGGGCCAAAAAACGCGGCCTGCCGCGCACCTTCGGCCACAGCAGCGGCGCCCGGCAGGTGCGCGCCTTGGTCGAGCACTGTGCCGATCTGGGCATCAGCCACGTCACCTTGTTTGCTTTCAGTTCTGAAAATTGGAAGCGTCCGGCCGATGAAGTCTCAAGTCTGATGAGCTTGTTTGTGCTGTATCTCGAAAAAGAGATCCGCGACATGAACCTCAACGGCGTGCGGCTCAAGGTCATTGGCGATGCCTCGCGTTTTGATGCCCGGCTGCAAAAGCTCATTGCTGACGCGCAAAGCCAGACTGCGGGCAACACCCGCATCACCCTGACGGTGGCGGCCAATTACGGTGGGCGCTGGGACATGCTCGAGGCCGTGCGCCGCTGGCAGGCGGCGCATCCGCAGCGCCCGGTCAGCGAGCTCAGCGAGGCCGATATCGCGACCTACCTGAGCATGGCCGATGCCCCCGACCCTGATTTACTCATCCGCACTGGAGGAGAATCGCGGGTGAGCAATTTCTTGCTTTGGCAGCTGGCTTATGCCGAGTTGTATTTCACCGATGTGCTCTGGCCTGATTTTTCGGTCCAGGAACTCGACAAGGCCTTGGCCTGGTATGCCGACAAGGACAGGCGTTTTGGTGCGGTCACGCAGAGTGTCGCCAGTTGAACGCCCGCAAGATGCGTCCCCGGGCGCAGCGGTGCGTGGTTCTTTCAGTTAGGGTTTGATGGTGTTGTATCAGGAACTGATGTTTTATTACAAGCAAAAACAAATAAAATACCCAAAACAAAGATTGCTTTTTTCATAGACTTAGTTTTTATATATTCTTTGGGGGTATAATAAAGTTAAGTAAAATCCTACAACTTCACCATCTTAAACTGTTGGGCTATTTTATTATCATT
>CANHBU010000189.1 GCA_947458345.1 Comamonadaceae bacterium | reverse complement strand
CTGCCTCCTGAGTTGTGGCTCTGCGTTGATAAAGGTGTCCCACCCTTCAACATAACCCATGTTTGTCAGGTGGGCAGGTCATCCATCATGTCTAGCCCTGCCGCAGCAAGCGCTGCGGGTGGCTGAAACACAGGTAGCGCTGATGCAAGGCCCGGCCGATGGCGCACAGACCCACGGTTTGAGCCACCTGATGGCCCATCTGGGTGATGCCGCTGCGCGAAATCACAAAGGGCACGCCCATCTGTGCGGCCTTGATGACCATCTCGCTGGTCAGCCGGCCGGTGGTGTAGAGGGCCAAATGCGCTGGCGGTCGCTGGAGCCAGGCCCAACCGGCGATGGTGTCGACCGCGTTATGGCGGCCCACGTCTTCAATGAAGAGCAGCATCTCAGGCCGCTCGCCGCTCAGATCAAACAGCGCACAGGCATGGACCGAGCCGGCCGACTTGTAGGTGCTTTCGGTCAGTCGGATGGTGTCGACCAGGCTGTGGATCTGCGCCGGACTGATGCGCGCCTGCATCGGCAGGCGCAAACTCTGCACCTGATCCATCAGGCCGCCGAATACGCTGCCCTGCCCGCAGCCGGTGGTCACCACCCGGTGCGCGGTGCGCTCATCCAAGGCCGCGATGCCACCCCGCGTCTTGACAGCGGCCGCACCCACCTCCCAGTCCACCGTGATCGAGTCAAGCGCTTGGGCTGAAGCGATCAGGCCCTGGTTGCGCAGGTAGCCGAGCACCAGCCATTCCGGCCGGGCACCCAGGGTCATCAGGGTCACCAGCTCGCGCTTGTCCACGTAGATCGTCAGCCCCCGCTCGACGGGTATGGCCAGCTTGCGAAGCTGGCCGCTCTCGTCCTGGGCTTCGATGTCGCAGGTCAGCGGCGATCTGGCCTGACTGAGCCGGGGCAGGTCCGCGTCAAGCTCAAGCGGGCCGACCGTCATGAGGCAGCAAGAGGCGCTAACGCGCTCGGATAGCCCCGCTCCTCGGGCAACTGCCCGCCGGCTTGCACGCGAACCGCACAGTATTTGAACTCGGGGATCTTGCCCACCGGGTCGATCGCGCCATTGGTCAGGAGATTGGCCGCCGCCTCGTGAAAGGCGAAGGGCATGAACACCGCGCCCGCCGGCGTGCCGTCGTCGCGCCTGACCTGCACCACCACGGCGCCACGGCGGGACGCGATGGTGATCACATCACCCGCGCTCACGCCCAGGGCCTGCAGATCGGCGCCATTCATCGAGGCCACCGCCACCGGCTCGATCGCATCGAGCACGCTGGCGCGCCGCGTCATGCTGCCGGTGTGCCAATGCTCCAGCTGACGGCCGGTGATCAATACGAAGGGGTATTGCGAATCGGGCAATTCGTCGGCACTGATCAGGTCAGCCGGCACCAGATGCACCCGGCCATCGGGCGTATCAAAGTGCTCGGTGAACACGGTGGGCTGGCCCGGATCGTCCTCGCTCAGGCAGGGGTAGGTCACGCTCGATTGCTGCTCAAGGCGTTGCCAGCTGATGCGCCCAATGGACGCATGCATCGCTTGGCGCATTTCCTCGTAAACCTGCGCCACACCATGGTGCTCGCCCTGGTAGTTCCAGCTCAAGTCCAGGCCCTGCGCGATCTGCTGGATGATCCAAAGGTCGGCCCGCGCATCGCCGGGCGGCTGCAAAGCCTGCCGACCCATCTGCACCATCCGATCGGTGTTGGTGACGGTGCCCATCTTCTCCGGCCAGGCGGTGGCCGGCAGCACCACATCGGCCAGCCAGGCAGTTTCGGTCATGAAAATGTCCTGCACCACCAGATGCGCCAGGCTGGCCAGGGCGGCGCGCGCATGGTGCAAATCGGGGTCGCTCATGGCCGGGTTCTCGCCCATGATGTACAGGCCCCGCACCTTGTGCGGGTCGCTGTCCTCGGCCATGGCCTTGTCCATGATTTCGGTGACGGTGTAGCCCGGCTTCGGATCGAGCGGGCTCTGCCAGAAGTCCTCGAACCAGGCGTGGGCGGCCTTGTCGCTGACACGCTGGTAATTGGGGAACATCATGGGGATGAGCCCCGCATCGCTGGCGCCCTGCACATTGTTCTGGCCGCGCAGCGGATGCAGGCCAGAGCCGGGCTTGCCGATCTGGCCGGTGATGCTGGCCAGCGCAATGAGGCAACGCACGTTGTCGGTGCCGTGCACATGCTGGCTCACGCCCATGCCCCAGAGAATCATCGAAGCGCGGGAGGTGGCATAAGCGCGGGCAACTTCGCGCAGGCGCTCGGCCGAGATGCCGCAGATCGGCGCCATGGCCTCGGGGCTGTAAGGCTTGATGCGCTCGCACAGGGCCTCGTAGTCCTTGACCCGTTCGGCGATGAAGGCCTGATCGCTCAACCCCTCCTCGATCACGGTGTAGATCATGGCATTGAGCATGGCCACGTCGGTGTCGGGCTTGAACTGCAGGGTGCGCCAGGCGTAGCGACCGATGTCGGTGATGCGCGGGTCGGCCAGCACCAACTTTTTGCCGGCCTGCACCGCGTTCTTCATCCAGGTGGCGGCCACCGGGTGGTTGGCGGTGGGGTTGGAGCCGATCACAAAGATCAGTTCGCTGTGTTCGACGTCGCTGACCTGATTGCTCACCGCGCCTGAACCCACGCCCTCGAGCAGGGCGGCCACGCTCGAGGCATGGCACAAGCGGGTGCAGTGGTCGACGTTGTTGCTGCCAAAGCCTGTGCGCACCAGCTTTTGAAACAGGTAGGCCTCTTCGTTGCTGCCCTTGGCCGAGCCAAAGCCGGCCAGCGACCTGCGGCCATGCTGCTCGCGCAGGCGCTTCAAGCCGCCCCCGGCCAGGGCCAGCGCCTCCTCCCAGCTGGCCTCACGAAACACCGACGAGAAGTCGGCGCTGTTGCGGTTGAGCCGCTCCAGCGCGGCCGGGTCCTTGGCCACACCCTCGCGGCGGATCAGGGGCCGGGTCAGGCGCTGCGGGCTGTGCACGTAGTCAAAGCCGAAGCGCCCCTTGACACACAGGCGCGCATGATTGGCCGGTCCGTCCCGACCCTCGACGCTGACGATGCGCTGGTCCTTGACTTTGTAGGTGAGCAGGCAGCCGACGCCGCAAAACGGGCAGACCGAGTCGACCTTGGCATCGACCTGCTGCGAGCCGACCTGGCTCTTGGGCATGAGCGCACCGGTTGGGCAGGCCTGCACGCATTCGCCGCAGGCCACGCAGCTGCTGTGGCCCATGGCATCGTCGAGATCAAACACGATCTGGCTGTGCGAGCCGCGCCGGGCATAGCCGATGACGTCGTTGACCTGCTCCTCGCGGCAGGCGCGCACGCAGCGCGTGCACTGGATGCAGGCATCAAGATTGACCGCCATGGCCGGGTGAGACAGGTCGGCAGGCGGCTGCGGCCGTGCCAGCGCGCGCAGCTCGGGCCTGACTTGCACGCCCAGCCGATCGGCCCACACGCTGAGCTCGCCGTGCTGCAGCGACTCGTTTTGCTCATCCCATTTGTGGCCCTGCTGCGGCAGATCGGCCAACAGCATCTCGAGCACCATCTTTTGGCTCTTAAGCGCACGCTCGCTGCGCGACTGCACCTTCATGCCGGGCGCAACCGTTCGGCAGCAACTGGGCGCCAGGGTGCGCTCACCGGCAATTTCGACCACACAGGCGCGGCAATTGCCGTCCGGTCGCAGGCCTTCCTTGAAACACAGATGGGGAATGTCGACGCCCAGAGACCCGGCGGCCTGCAAGACGGTTTGGCCCTCCAGAGCTTGCACCACCTGGCCGTCGAGCTCGAACTCGACGGTGGCGGGCGGCAAGAGGAGCGATGCAGATTGGACAGGGGCGTTCATGGGGCGACTCCGACTTCCTGCGGGAAATGGGCAAGCACGCTGCGCAGCGGATTGGGCGCGGCCTGTCCGAGCCCGCAAATGGACGCATCGACCATGACCTCGCTCAGATCGCGCAAGGTGTCTGCATCCCAGACGGGCTGGGCCATCAGCTGCGCGGCTTTGGCCGTACCCACCCGGCAAGGGGTGCACTGGCCGCAGCTCTCGTGCTCGAAAAAACGCATCATGTTGAGCGCCGCATCACGGGCGCGGTCGTGCTGACTGAGCACGATCACGGCCGCCGAACCAATAAAGCAGCCGTAGGGCTGCAGCGTGTCGAAATCGAGCGCAATATCGGCCATCGAGGCCGGCAAGATGCCGCCCGAGGCGCCGCCAGGCAAATAGGCATAAAGCTCATGGCCTTCGGCCATGCCGCCGCAATAGTGGGCCACCAGCTCGCGCAGCGTGATGCCCGCTGGCGCCAGCTTGACGCCCGGATACCGCACCCGCCCGCTGACGCTAAAGGAGCGCAAACCCCGGCGCCCGTTGGCCCCAAAGCCCGCGAACCAATGCGGCCCGCGCTCGACGATGCTGCGCACCCAGTACAGCGTTTCAAAGTTGTGTTCAAGCGTCGGCCGCCCAAACAGGCCCACCTGCGCGATGTAGGGCGGGCGCATGCGGGGCTGCCCGCGCTTGCCCTCGATGCTTTCGATCATGGCCGACTCTTCGCCGCAGATGTAAGCCCCCGCGCCCCGGCGCAGTTCGATGCGCGGCAAGGGGCACGGCGGGTCGGCCTGCAAAAGCGCAAGCTCGTCGGCCAGCAGGCGCCGCGCATCATGGTATTCATCGCGCAGGTAGATGAAGCAGGCTTCGATGCCCACCACCTGAGCGGCAATCAGCATGCCCTCCAGGAAACGGTGCGGATCGCGCTCGAGGTAGCTGCGGTCCTTGAACGTGCCCGGCTCGCCCTCGTCAATGTTGACGGCCAGCAGCCGCGGCGCAGCCAGCTCGCGCACGATGCGCCACTTGCGACCGGCGGGAAAGCCGGCCCCGCCGAGCCCGCGCAGGCCGGAGTCTTCCAGGGCGCCGATCACGCTCTGGGCGGCGAGCTCGCCCGCGGCAATGCGCGCGAGCAGCGCGTAGCCGCCCTGCGCGCGGTAGGCAGCCAGGCCCACT
>CANHBU010000188.1 GCA_947458345.1 Comamonadaceae bacterium | reverse complement strand
CTATGCCCGCTCGCCCGGCGCGCGCCTGCCGCGGCCCATGCTGGCGCTGCGTGAAGGGGCCAACGCGCCGGCGCAGTTCGTCTTTGACCGCGGGGCGCTGGGCGGCCCTGCCGGCTTGCTGGCTTTTGTGGTCAGTGCCAGCGCGCACTCGCGCCAGGCTATTGAGGACGGGGTCAAGGCGCAGGCCCAGGCGCAACTGGGGCTCGAGCGGCTCGACATCGTGCAGACCGTGATTGAGCGGCGGGCCACCTTTGCCTGCACCGCGGCACTTGAGCGGCCGGCGCAACAGGTGCTGCCTGGCTGCGCGAGCCTGCTGGCCTGCGCCGACTACGTGGCCGGCCCCTACCCCGCCACACTCGAAGGGGCGGTGCGCAGCGGTCAGGCCGCCGCCAATGCGCTGGCCTGAGCCGTCTGCCCTCAGGACTTTCTGGACAGCGCCCGCACCTGCTGCTGGGCAGGTCGCTCCAGGCAGCGCTGCAGCCAGGCGGCCACGGCCGGTTTGTCCTGCAGCAGCTCGGGCATGGGCTTGATCCAGGCCAGCACCGAGGCGACGCAGACATCGGCCACGGTAAAACGCTCGCCGGCCAGATAGGGGCGCTGCAGATGCTGCTCGAGCACGCGCAAGGGCACTTGCAAGCGCCGGGCCGCCTCCTGTGCGAGCTCGGGTTTGCGCTGATCGGCCGGCATGGCCAGGGTGTGCATCAGCACGCTCAGCGCGTCCTTCTCGCACTCGGTGACGGCCCAAAAGGTCCAGCGCAGGACATCGGCCTGCTCGGACGGGTTTTGTCCGGCCAGGCTCAATCCGTCGGCGCTGCTGTAGCGCTGGGCCAGATAAAGGGCGCAGGCCATCGACTCCCAGACGAGCACGCCATGGTCGTCGACCACCGGGATGTGGCCGTTGGGGTTGAGCTGCAAGAACTCGGGGGTGCGGGTGGCCCCGCCGGTGTAAGGGGTGGGCACATGCTCGTAGGCCAGCCCCAGCTCATGGGCCACCCACAAGGGGCGACCGGCGCGGGAGGCAGCAATACCGTAAATCTTCAGACTCATGGGACTCTCCAGTGGATCAGGAAAAAAGGCGGCTTTAGCGCAACAACTCGGTCAACTCATGCAAATTGCTCACGGTCTCGTGCGGCTGCGCCTCGTGCGGCCAAGGGTGGTCTGAGCGGTTGAGCCAGACGGTCTGCATGCCGCAGGCCAGGGCGCCCAGCACATCGAGGCTGGCATCGTCTCCGATGTGCAGCACGTCGTGCGCGGCCACGCCCGCGGCATCGGCTGCGGCATGAAAAATCGCCGGCTCGGGCTTGCCCACGCCAAACGACTCGGCGCTGATGCTGGCGTGGAAAAACCGCCCGAGACCGACCGCCTCGACGCTGGCATTGCCGTTGGACAGCGCCACCACCGGGTAGCGCGCGGCCAAAAACTCCAGTGCGGGCCGGGCGTCATCGAACAGATCGACCTGCTGGCGGCCGGCGTGAAATACCGCATAAGCCGGCTCTGCCAGCACCGGATCGTCGCCGGCTTGCTGCAGCGCGCGCCGGATCATTTCGGTGCGAATGGCGCTGAGCTGGTGCTTGAGGTCGGGCCGCTCGCGCATGACCTGCTCACGCAGCCCATGGCGGCGCAGGTCGTCGGCCAGCAAGTCGGCCGTGGCCCCAGCGCGCGCGCGCAGCCAGTCTTGCAAAGCCCGTTCGGCACGGGCAATGGTCGGCCAGATCGGCCAGAGGGTGTCATCCAGGTCCAAGGTAATGGCCCGGACTTTAAGTCGGTCGAGCATGGTGCGCGAGAATAACGCACATGCCGTTTTCCGCCGAACCCGCCTATACCCATGGCGCCGCACCTGCAGACGGTGCCCGCACCGCAGTGCTGTACTGCAACCTGGGCACGCCCGATGCGCCAACAGCGCCGGCCCTGCGCGCCTATCTGGCCGAGTTTCTGAGCGATCAGCGTGTGGTCGAGATCCCGCGGCCGATCTGGTGGCTGATTTTGCACGGCATTATTTTGCGGGTACGGCCCAAAAAGTCGGCGGCCAAATACGCGAGCATCTGGACCCCAGAAGGCTCGCCGCTGCGGGTATGGACCGACAAGCAGTCGCGTCTGCTGGCGCAGTCGCTGGCCGATCGTGGCCACCGCTTGCAAGTGCGCTACGCCATGCGCTATGGCAGCCCCTCGATTGCCTCGCAACTCGACGAGTTCAAGAAGCTGGGCGTCGAGCGGGTACTGATCGTACCCGCCTATCCGCAGTACAGCGCCACCACCACCGCCAGCGTATTCGATGCGGTCTATGCCTGGTCGCAAAAGGCCCGGCGCCTGCACGAATTGCGCTTTGTCAACCACTACCATGACGAAGGCGGCTATATCGAAGCGCTGGCCCATTCGGTGCGATCGCACTGGCAAGCCCACGGCCAGGCCGAACAGCTGGTCATGAGCTTTCACGGCGTGCCGGCCCGCACCCTTGAGCTGGGCGACCCCTACCACTGCGAGTGCTACAAGACGGCGCGCCTGCTGGCTCAAAGCCTGGGGCTGTCCAAGGATCGCTACAAAGTCACGTTTCAATCGCGCTTTGGCAAGGCCAAGTGGCTCGAGCCCTACACCGAGCCCACCTTGGTGGCCATGGCACAAGCGGGCACGCGCTCGGTCGACGTGATCTGCCCGGGCTTTACGGCCGATTGCCTGGAAACCCTGGAGGAAATCCAGGACGAGGCCCGGCAAGCCTTCCTGATGGCCGGCGGCGAGCGCTTCCAGTACATCGCGTGCCTCAACGACCAGGCCGGCTGGATCGAGTCGCTGGCCGACATCTGCGAGCGGCATCTGGCAGGCTGGGCCACGCAGCAGGGCCCGGACCTCCAAGCGCTGGCGCGCAGCCGCGACGAAGCGCTGGCCATCGGCGCTAAGCGCTGAGCCCTCGCGCAGGCCGGGCCTCAAACGCTCATGGAGACGATGCGCATCGACAAATGGCTGTGGGCAGCCCGCTTTTTCAAGACGCGGGCCCTGGCGGTCGAGGAGATCGGCAAGGGCCGTGTACAGATCAATGGGCACATCGTCAAGCCGGCCCACGATGTCAAGCCCGGCGACCAAATCGCGCTCAAGGGGCCGTGGCCCCGTACGGTGCAAGTGCGCGCCCTGTCGCAGCAAAGGGGCCCGGCGCCCGTGGCCCAGCAGCTCTACGAAGAGACGGCCCAGAGCCTGGAGCTTCGGGCAGCGGCCAAAGAGCGCCTGCGCCTGGCCCCTGAGCCGGCCGTCAGCATGGAGCGCGGCCGGCCGACCAAACGCGATCGGCGCGAACTGAGCAAAGCATGGGACCAGCGCTGGAGCGCCGCGCTGCCGGACTGAGGCCGAGCCGGCACCGGCTCAAAGCTTGAGCAGGTGCTCGCGGTAGTGCACCAACTCCTCGATGGATTCGTGCACGTCGGCCAGCGCCGTGTGACTTTGCGCCTTCTTGAAGCCGTTGTAGACCTCAGGCTTCCAACGCTTGGCCAACTCCTTGAGCGTGCTGACATCGAGGTTGCGGTAGTGCAACCAGGCCTCGAGCTTGGGCATGTACTTGACCAGAAAACGCCGGTCCTGGCTGATGGTGTTGCCGCACAGGGGCGAGGCGTTCTTGGGCACGTAGCGGGAGATGAAATCGAGCAAGACCCGCTCGGCCTGCTCCTCGCTCAGGCTGCTGGCCTTGACCTTGTCGATCAATCCGCTCTTGCCGTGGGTGCCCCGGTTCCAGGCGTCCATCTTGCCCAGCAACTCCGCGCTTTGGTGGATCACCAGCACCGGGCCCTCGAGGCGAGGCTGCAGGTGCGGGCCGGTGATGACCACTGCGATTTCCAGCAAGCGCTCCTTTTCCGGATCGAGTCCGCTCATCTCGCAATCGATCCAGACCAAATTTTGGTCGGATTTGGCGAGGACGTCAGGGGGGACTTGGGCGCTGGTCATCGGGCGATTCTCGCCGATGACCTAAACTTCCCCGCATGCAAGATCTGTCAACCCTGTGGGCTGTGGTGTTTGCCGCCGCGCTGCTGCTCGGCGTGCTGCTCAAACTTTATCTGAGTTGGCGCCAGGCGCGCCATGTCTGGCAGCACCGCAATCAAGTGCCCGCCGCATTTGCGCAAGCCATCACACTGCAGGCCCACCAAAAGGCAGCCGACTACACCCTGGCCAAAGGGCGCCTGGGCACGGCCGAGTTGGCCTGGAGCACGGTGATCTTGCTGGGCTGGACCTTGTTGGGCGGCCTGTCAGCGCTCGACGCCCTGATCGGCGCCTCGCCGATCGCCCAATGGGGACCCCTGGCGCAACAGGTGACCCTGGTGGCGGCCTTCGCGCTGATCGGCGCTCTGCTGGATCTGCCACTGTCTTGGTATGCGACTTTTCGGCTTGAAGAGCGGTTTGGCTTTAACAAGATGACCCCGGGGCTGTGGCTGGGCGATCTGCTCAAGTCCAGCCTGGTCGGCGCGGTGATTGGCCTGCCCATCTTGGCCCTGATCCTTTGGCTGATGGGCAGCACCGGCTCCTGGTGGTGGCTGTGGGCCTGGTGCGCCTGGATGGGCTTTAATTTGCTCATTTTGGTGCTCTACCCCACTGTGATCGCGCCGCTGTTCAACAAATTCGAGCCCCTGCAAGACGAGCAGCTCAAATCTCGCGTGAGCGCGCTGATGCAGCGCTGCGGCTTTGCAGCCAAGGGCCTGTTCGTGATGGACGGCAGCAAGCGCTCGGCCCATGCCAACGCCTACTTCACCGGCTTTGGCGCAGCCAAGCGGGTGGTGTTTTACGACACCTTGCTCAAGCAACTCACGCCGGCCGAGGTCGATGCGGTGCTGGCCCACGAGTTGGGCCATTTCCGCCACAAGCACATCGTGCAGCGCATCGTGATGCTGTTTGGCTTGAGCCTGGCCGCCCTGTGGCTGCTCGGGTGGCTGTCGCAGCAAGTCTGGTTCTACAGCGGCCTGGGCGTGCAAGCGCACATGGGCGCGCCCAACGATGCACTGGCCCT
>CANHBU010000187.1 GCA_947458345.1 Comamonadaceae bacterium | reverse complement strand
GGATCGTTGCGATCAGCGTCCGGGCGCACCCGCGGGTGCGTCGAGAGGGCCATCTGATTGCCTCAGCGTGCCTCGCGAATGAAGGAGGCGATGCGCGGGCAGATGATCTCGCGCCAGCGTCGGCCGCTGAAGATGCCGTAATGGCCGGCGCCCTCGACCTCCAAGTGCAGCTTCATGCTCTTGTCGATGCCGGTGCACAAATTGTGGGCGGCAGCGGTCTGGCCCGAGCCCGAGATGTCGTCGAGCTCACCTTCGACGGTCATCAGCGCCGTGGTACGAATATCCTGCGGACTCACGCGCTCGGGCTCGCCCTTGCGGTTGAGTACGTCCCAGGTGCCGTTGACCAGCTTGAACTCCTGAAACACCGTGCGGATGGTCTCGAGGTAGTAGTTCGCATCCATGTCGAGCACTGCGTTGTACTCGTCGTAGAACTTGCGGTGCGCCTCGACACTGGCGCCATCGCCCTTGATCAGGTCTTTGAAATAGTCGTAGTGGCTCTTGGCATGGCGGTCCGGGTTCATGGCCACAAAGCCGGCGTGCTGCATGAAGCCCGGGTAGACGCGTCGGCCTGCGCCCGGGAAGTTGCCCGGGACTCGAAAGATCACGTTGTTTTCGAACCAGTTGTGGCTCTTGTTCATGGCCAGGTTGTTGACCGCAGTCGGCGATTTGCGCGCATCGATCGGCCCACCCATCATGGTCATGGTCAGCGGCGTTTTCTCCCCATGCGAGGCCATCAGCGAGACCGCTGCCAGCACCGGCACGGTGGGCTGGCAAACGCTGACCACATGGCAGTTGCCGTAGCGCTGCTGCAGGTGGCGTATGAACTCTTGCACGTAGTGCACATAGTCATCGAGGTGGAAGTCGCCCTCATCGAGCGGGACCATGCGTGCGTTTCGCCAGTCGGTGATGTAGACCTTGTGGTCCTTGAGCATGCTCTTGACCGTATCGCGCAGCAGCGTGGCGTAGTGGCCCGACAGCGGGGCCACGATCAGCACGACCGGTTGCAGCTTGAGCTTGGCCAGGGTCTTGACGTCGTCGCTTAGGCGCTTGAAGCGGCGCAACTCGCAAAACGGCTTGTTGATCTCCACCCGTTCCTGGATAGCCACCGGCACGCCCTCGACCTCGACCGTGCTGATGCCAAAAGCCGGCTTCTCGTAGTCTTTGCCCAGACGGTACATCAGGCTGTAGGCCGCCGACATGCGCTGCGCCCAGGGGTGGGCGCCGGCCGGGGAATGCGGGTTGCTGAACAGCTTGGCTGCAGCTTGCGCGAAGTCCACGAAGGGCTCCATCATGGTGCGCTGGGTTTCAAAGACCTGATAGAGCATGGTGAACTCCTTGTGCCGCCTTAGGCATGTTGCAGTGCAGCAATATAGCAGTTGTCGAGCTTGGAAAAGCGGCAGCCAGCTCTAAACTTGTGAGCAGCGGTCACAGTCTTGTCAGGAAACTGCAAGCATGGGCCGCCCGGCGGCTCTTTTTAGACGACCTGGGCAATCGAGGCGCAGACGTGGTCGATGTTCTTGCTGTTGAGCGCGGCCACACACATACGCCCGGTGTCGGTGCCGTAAACGCCGAACTCGTTGCGCAGACGCACCATCTGGTCCTTGCTCAGGCCGGAGTAGCTGAACATGCCGATTTGGCTGGTAATAAAGCCCATGTCCTGCTTGACGCCTGCGGCTTTGAGACCGTCGACCAGCTTGTGGCGCATCTGCTTGATGCGCACCCGCATTTCGGCCAACTCCTGCTCCCATTGGGCGCGCAATTCGGGCGTGCCCAGCACGGTTGCGACGATCGCCCCGCCGTGGGTGGGCGGGTTGGAGTAGTTGGTTCGGATCGTGATCTTGAGCTGGCTGAGCACGCGATCGGCTTCCGGCTTGTCCTGGCACAGCACGCTCAAGGCGCCCACGCGCTCGCCGTACAGGCTAAAGCTCTTGGAAAAAGAGGTCGAGACCAAAATCGACAGCCCGGCCGCCACAAAGCGGCCGATGACTGCGCCGTCTTCGGCGATGCCGTGCCCAAAGCCCTGGTAGGCCATGTCCAGAAAAGCCACCAGATTGCGACTCTTGACGGCCGCAATCACCTCGTCCCACTGGGCGGCGCTGATGTCGTAGCCGGTCGGGTTGTGGCAGCAAGCGTGCAAGACGACGATGGTGCCGGCCGGCGCGCCTTGCAGAGCGCCCAGCCTGCCTGCAAGGTCGATGCCGCGATTGCTCGCGTCGTAGTAGGGGTAGGCCTCGACGGCAAAGCCTGCGTTGGTAAACAGTGCGCGGTGGTTTTCCCAGCTTGGGTCGCTGATGAGCACCTTGGCGCCCGGCGAGAGGCGTTTGAGGAAATCGGCACCGATCTTCAGGCCGCCGGTGCCACCAATGGCCTGTACGGTGGCCACGCGGCCCGAGCGTACGGGCTCGCTGTCAGCGCCAAACACCAGTGACTTGACGGCGCTGTCGTAAGCGGCGATTCCGTCGATCGGCAGATAGCCCCGCGGGCTGGGTTTTTCTGCCATGCGCTTTTCGGCTGCCTGCACACACTGCAGCAGCGGCAGCTTGCCGTTGTCGTCGTAGTAGACGCCAACGCCCAGGTTGACCTTGTGGGCGTGGGTGTCGGCGGCAAACTGCTCGTTTAGACCCAAGATCGGGTCGCGGGGGGCCATTTCGACAGCGGTGAACAAAGACATCGTTTTCCTTTGCTAGGGGCAGGGCGTTTTCGGTGCGGTGCAGACCACAGGCCGATACGGCCTGTCGTGGACGAAGCAGGCAAAGCTCCTGCAGATCGCGTATCCTGACCGGTTGACCCGATTTTAACGGGCCAGGATAGACGCCATGCCCCTTACCCCGGTTGCACACGATCCCGAGAACGCCGAGCCCGATCAGGCGGCGGGGCAATTCGTGAGTTTTCCCGGCTCGCCCTTTCAGCTCTTCATGCCCTACCCGCCGGCCGGGGACCAGCCGCAGGCCATCGCGGGTCTGATCGAAGGCTTGCAAGACGGCGAGGCCTTCCAGACGCTGCTGGGCGTGACCGGTTCGGGCAAGACCTTCACCATGGCCAACGTGATTGCCCGCATGGGGCGACCGGCCATCGTGTTTGCCCCCAACAAGACACTGGCAGCCCAGCTTTACAGCGAGTTTCGGGAGTTCTTTCCAAAAAATGCGGTGGAGTATTTCGTCAGCTACTACGACTACTACCAGCCCGAGGCCTATGTGCCCCAGCGCGATCTGTTCATCGAAAAGGACTCGGCCATCAACGAGCATATCGAGCAGATGCGGCTGTCGGCCACCAAGAGCGTGCTCGAGCGCCGTGACACCGTGATCGTGGCCACGGTCAGCGCCATTTATGGCATTGGGGCGCCCGAGGATTACACCGAGATGCGCTTTATCGTGCGCCACGGCGACCGCATCGGCCAGCGCGATGTCATTGCCCGGCTGATCCGCATGCAGTACCAGCGCAACGACACGGACTTTGGTCGTGGCTGCTTTCGGGTGCGCGGCGATGTGATCGATGTCTTCCCGGCCGAGCACTCCGAGTTGGCCATCCGCATCGAGCTGTTTGATGACGAAATCGACGCCTTGCAATTGTTCGATCCGCTCACCGGGCGCGTGCGGCAGAAGATCCCGCGTTTCGTGATCTACCCGAAAAGCCACTATGTCACCCCGCGCGACAAAGTGCTGGCCGCCGTCGAGAGCATCAAGATCGAGCTGTCCGAGCGCGTCAAGGAGTTGGTGTCGGCCGGCAAGCTGGTCGAGGCCCAGCGTCTGGAGCAGCGCACCCGCTTCGATCTGGAGATGCTCAGCGAAGTGGGTCACTGCAAGGGCATCGAAAACTACACCCGGCATCTCAGCGGTGCGCCACCGGGCGCGCCGCCAGCGACCTTGTGTGACTACATGCCGCCCGATGCGCTGATGTTGCTCGACGAGAGCCACGTCATGATCGGACAGCTCAATGCCATGTACAACGGCGACCGCTCGCGCAAGCTCACGCTGGTCGAGTACGGGTTTCGACTGCCCAGCGCGCTGGACAACCGGCCGCTGAAGTTCGAGGAATTCGAGACGAAGATGCGTCAAGCCATCTTTGTTTCGGCCACGCCGGCGGCCTATGAACAGCAGCGCGCAGGCAAGGTCGTCGAGCAAGTGGTGCGTCCAACCGGCCTGGTCGACCCCGTGGTCGAGGTGCGTCCGGCCACCCATCAGGTCGACGATGTGCTGGGCGAAATCCGCATCCGGGTCGACAAGAACGAGCGCGTGCTGATCACCACCTTGACCAAGCGCATGGCCGAGCAACTCACCGACTACCTGTCAGACAACGGCGTGAAGGTGCGCTACCTGCACAGCGATGTCGATACAGTCGAGCGGGTGGAGATCTTGCGCGATCTGCGATTGGGCGCGTTTGATGTGCTGGTGGGCATCAACTTGCTGCGCGAGGGCCTGGACATCCCCGAGGTCTCCCTGGTGGCCATCCTCGATGCCGACAAAGAAGGCTTTTTGCGTGCCGAGCGCAGCCTGATCCAGACCATAGGGCGGGCCGCCCGCAACCTCAATGGCCGGGCTATTTTGTACGCCGATGTGATGACCGAATCCATGCGCAAGGCCATCAGCGAAACCGACCGGCGCCGTGGCAAGCAACTGGCTTTTAACGCGGCCCATGGCATCACCCCGCGAGGCGTCTTCAAGCGCGTGCGCGACTTGATCGACGGTGTCTACAGCGACAAACCTGGGCAGGACGAAAGCAAACTCGATGCGCAGGCGCTTTCGATAGAGGCGCTGAGCGAGAAAGATCTGGTGCGCGAGATCAAGCGGCTTGAAAAAGCCATGCTCGAACACGCCCGCAACCTCGAATTCGAGCAGGCCGCCCGACTGCGAGATCAACTTGCCGCTCTCAAGCGCCAAGCCTTCGGCTCCGCGGGACCCGACCCGACCCTGGGCGCCGGGCAAAGCCCCGCCGTTGCATAAGCCTGTTGGGCGCCAGCCCGCCCGTCATCGCAAGGATTGCCGCCTCGCTGCG
>CANHBU010000186.1 GCA_947458345.1 Comamonadaceae bacterium | reverse complement strand
GCCGCGGGTAATCACCCCCAGATACAGCGCCAGTAGCAGCAGGTTGCCGGCCAGGCCGAATTCTTCGGAATACACGGCAAAGATGAAGTCGGTGGTGCGCTCGGGGATGAATTCGAGGTGGGTTTGCGTGCCCGCCATGAAGCCCTTGCCGAACAAACCGCCCGAGCCAATGGCAATCATGCCCTGAATGATGTGAAAGCCCTTGCCCAGCGGGTCGCGCGTCGGGTCGAGCAAGGTGCAAACCCGCTGCTGCTGGTAGCCGTGCAGCAGCGGCCAGTCGACGCCCGGGGCGCAGACCTGCGGCTCGAGCAGCACCAAAGCGACCATGCCCGCCACAGCCAACACCAGCGGGGGCACGATCAGCCGCCAGGGCAGACCGGCAAAGAAAATCACGCTCAGGCCTGCAGCGAGCACCAGCAAGGCCGTGCCCAAATCGGGCTGCTTCATGATCAGGCCCACCGGCAGGGCCAAAAACACGGCTGCTGCAACAAAGTCCAGCGGCCGCAACTGGCCTTCGCGCTTTTGGAACCACCAGGCCAGCATCAGCGGCGTGGCGATCTTGAGGATCTCGCTGGGCTGTATCACCACACCCAGATTGATCCAGCGGGTCGCGCCCTTTTTGGTGATGCCAAACAGCGCCACCGCCACCAACAAGGCCACGCCCAAGACGTAAAGCGGCACCGCCAGTGCCATGAGCCGCTGCGGCGGCACCTGGGCCAGGGTCAGCATGATGAGGCCGGCCAGCACCATATTGCGGCCGTGGTCGACAAAGCGGGTGCCATGGTCGTAGCCAGATGAATACATGATCAGCATGCCCGCTGCAGCGAGCACGACCACCGCAGCGAGCAAGGGAGCATCGAGCCCATGCCACAGAGGCGACAGGCGTCGCCAAAGTGGGGGGTTTTGCAGCGCTGAAGACATGCACAGATTATCCTTGCGGGGCGAGCGGGCCGTGAGCGGACATGCCGCCTCAGCCACCGTGCTGGCGCCCCGCTTAAAGAAATTGACGATGAAATTGGAATCTGACCCCGATTTGAAGGAGGCCAAGACATGGCACAACTGACCATCCTCACCGGCGCCTCGCGCGGCATGGGCCTGGCCATGGCCGAGCAGCTTTGCACGCCAGGGGACACTTTGCTGTGCATCGCGCGGGGCCAAAGCGATGCGCTGAGCGCGCTGGCGCAGAAGCATCGCACCGCGCTGATTCAGTGGCAGGCTGACCTGTCTGAGCCCCAGCCGGTCGCAGACCGACTGGCCGCTTGGCTGGCGTCCTTGGACGCTTCGTCGTTTAAAACAGCAGCCCTGATCAACAATGCCGGCGTCATCGGCCACCTCGGCCCCTTCGAGCAGGCACAAGGCAGCGGCATCGCGCGGTCTTTGGCCATCAACCTGACCGCGCCGATGCTGCTCACACAGGTTTTCCTGCAACTCACCCGCAGCTGGCCGGCCAGGCGCCGGGTGCTGCAAATTTCCTCCGGGCTGGGGCGCCGAGCCATGGCCGCCAGCGCGGTGTATTGCGCCACCAAAGCCGGTCTGGACCATTTCAGCCGCTGCGTGGCGCTGGACGAAGCCTTGCTGCCCAACCCCGCGCTGACCGTCTGCCTGGCCCCAGGCGTAATCGACACCGACATGCAGGCCGATCTGCGCCAGGGCCAGCCCGAGGGCTTCCCGGATCGGGGCAACTTCGTCGCACTCAAAGAAAGCGGCTCGCTCGCCTCGCCCGCCGCCGCAGCCCAGCGGGTGCTGGCCTATCTGGCCCGAGACGACTTTGGCAGCAAGGTGGTGGCCGATGTGCGCGACTGATCGGCTTGCTGACCGTCGAACCAGCGGCGGCATCGGCCGGCTTGAGCCCGGCCACCTTGAGCACAGCTGACTGCGCAAACAAGCAGACCCCCACACCCTCGCGCCATGCCGCCCTTGCCCGCCCTCACCCACCTGCTCTACCTGCACGGCTTTCGCTCCTCGCCGCAGTCCATGAAGGCGCGCAAGATGGCCGCGCTGGTGGCCCAGCGCTGGCCCGCGCTGCATTGGTGGTGCCCACAGCTGCCGCCCTCGCCAGCGCAGGCGGCCACGCTGATCGATGAGGGCACGGCCGGCTGGCCCTCAGCCACCATGGCCGTCATCGGCTCATCCCTGGGCGGCTTTTACGCCACCTGGCTGGCCCAGCGGCGCCACTGCCGGGCGGTGCTGATCAACCCGGCGGTCGAGCCAGCGCGCGACTTGGCGCGCCATATCGGCGAGCAAAGCAGTTGGCACGATCCGGCCGAGCGTTTTTTCTTTGAGCCGCATTTCGTGGACGAGTTGCGCGCGCTGGAGGTCGGCGCTTTGCGCCACCCCGAACGGCTGCTGGCCGTCATCGCCACCGGCGACGAGGTGCTGGACTGGCGCGAGATGCAGGCCCGCTACGCCGGCGCCCAGCAGCGCATCGTGCCGGGCAGCGACCACGCCCTGAGCGACTTCGACGATCATCTGCCTGCCATCCTGGGCTTCCTGGGCCTGGCGCCCGAGGGGCCACCACTACACTAGCGCCTCATTAAAGGGTGCCGATTTGTACATACTGTTTGAAGACGCGGGCAAGTTTCTCGCTGGCCGGATCCTGTCCGAGGCCGAAGCGTCGATGCAGGTCGAACTCGACTCGGGCAAGCGGGTCAAGGTCAAGGCCGCGCAGGCGCTGGTGCGCTTTGACAAGCCGGCGCCGGCCGAGTTGCTCAAGGCGGGCGCGCTGCTGGCCACCGAGATCGACCTGAACCTGGCCTGGGAGTTCGCCAGCGAGGACGAGTTCGGCTTTGCCGATCTGGCGCGCGAGTATTTCGACCCGGGCCAAGCGCCCTCGCCGGTGCAGCAAGCCGGCGCACTGATCGCGCTGTACGAGGCGCCGCACTACTTCCGCCGCGCTGGCAAGGGGCGCTTCAAGAAAGCGCCGGCCGAGATCTTGCAGCAGGCCCTGGCAGCGATCGAAAAGCGCAAGCAAGTTGCGGCGCTAATCGACCACTGGGCCGGCGAGCTCGCCGCGGGCCGCTGCCCAGTGCCGATTGTCGAGCAGCTCTACCGCATCTTGTTCAAGCCCGACAAGACCAGCCCCGAATACAAGGCCGTCGTGCTGGCGGCCCAGCAAACGCACAAGAGCCCGCTCGATTTGCTGCAGCAAGCCGGCGCCATCGCCTCGGCCTACCAGTTCCACTGGCGCCGTTTCTTGTTCGAGAACTTCCCCAAGGGCACCGACTTTCCGGCCATCCAAGCACCTGCCGTGGTGCAGGACTTGCCGCTGGCCCAAGTTCAGGCCTTCTCGATCGACGACTCGAGCACCACCGAAATCGACGATGCCTTGTCGGTACAGGGCCTGGGCTCGGGCACCGTCACACTGGGCATCCACATCGCAGCGCCCGGCCTGGCCATACAAGCTGACAGCGCGGTCGACTTGATCGGGCGCGCGCGCTTGTCGACCGTCTACATGCCGGGCCACAAACTCACGATGCTGCCCGATGCGGTGGTGCAGGCCTACACCCTGCAAGCGGGCCGGCCTTGCCCGTCGGTCTCGCTGTATGTGGCCTTCGATGAAACCACGCTCGAAGTGCGCAGCAGCCAGACCCGCCTGGAGCGGGTGCCCATTGCCGAGAACCTGCGCCACGATCAGCTCGATGGCGTCTTCAACGAAGAATTTTTTGCACGACCAGCCGCCTCCGAAGAGCCGGCCTGGGGCGCCGAGCTGCGTTTTCTGCACCGCTTGGCCAAGCAGCTTAAAAGCCAGCGCGAACAAGTGCGCGGCAAGCCCGAGAACTTCAGCCGCCCGGACTACACCTTTCGCCTCGACAACCCAGCGGGCACCGAGCCTGCGGGGCAGGAAACGGTCTCGATCAGTGTGCGCCTCAGGGGCGCGCCGCTCGATCTGATCGTGGCCGAGGCCATGATCCTGGCCAACAAGACCTGGGGGCAGTGGCTGGCCGAATTGGGCGTGCCCGGCATCTACCGCAGCCAAGCCAGCATGGCCCCGGGCGTGAAGGTGCGCATGTCCACCCGCGCGCTGCCGCACGCCGGCCTGGGCGTGCCCGCCTATGCCTGGAGCACCTCGCCGCTGCGCCGCTACGTGGACCTGGTCAACCAGTGGCAAATCATCGCCTGCGCCCAACACGGCGCCACCGCAGCGCTGGCCGCACCGTTCAAGCCCAAAGACACGCAGCTGCTGGCCATTATTTCGGCCTTCGATGCCGCCTACACCGCCTACAACAGCTACCAAGCCAGCATCGAGCGCTACTGGACCTTGCGCCATCTGAAGCAAAACAGCACGCAGCAGCTGCGGGCCACCGTCATCAAGGACGACCTGGTGCGCGCTGACGATTTGCCGCTGGTGCTGCCGGCCCTGGGCGCGCAAGGCCTGGCGCGCGGCGCGGCCGTGCGCATCAAGCTCGGTGAGATCGACGAGATCACGCTGCACGTCAGCGCCAGCGTGACCGAACACCTGGACCAGGCGGCCGGCGAGCCCATGGACGAGGAAGATTTTGAAGGCGGCGAGTCCGAACTGGCGGCCGGACCGATTTCGATTGCGGTGGACGTGGCCGATGCGCAAGGCCAGCCCGATGCAGCCGCCCACACGCCTGCGCCGCAGTAAAACCGTCAAAGGTCACACTCGATGGATCAATACCGCGTCTTGGGCCATCCGATTGCGCACAGCAAATCGCCGCAGATCCATGCCCGTTTCGCCGAGCTGACGGGGCAGGCCCTGCAATACGAGCGACTGCTGGTGCCGCTGGACGACTTTCCCGCCACCCTCGAGCGCCTACGGGCCCAAGGCATCAAGGGCTGCAACGTGACCGTACCCTTTAAGCAAGAGGCCTTTGCGCGCGCCGACCAGGTCAGTGCCCGCGTGCAACTGGCCCAGGCGGCCAACACCTTGAGCTTTGTGGATGGACGGGTTCTGGCCGACAACACCGACGGTCTGGGGCTGGTGCACGACATTGAGGTCAACGCCGCACGCAAGCTCCAGGGTCAGGACATCTTGCTGCTAGG
>CANHBU010000185.1 GCA_947458345.1 Comamonadaceae bacterium | reverse complement strand
CCCCGCTGCCGGCTTGTCCACCACCCGCGCTGCCACCACCCCCACCACCGCAGGCCGCCAAAGCGCCAAGGATGGCCACCACCGCGCACCAGCGGGCAAAAAATAGGGAGCAAAAGCAAGATTTCATGAAGAAATTTTAGGTTCGGGTCAGCTTGCCTGGCAGCGGCTCACGCGCCGCTGCCCAAATTGAAGCGCACGGTGCCAATTTCATCGAGCTGGCGCTGCTCGCGCTTGGCGCTGCTGGACTTGACACGCTCCACGTCTTGCTCGAGCAAGGACTGCATTTTCAGGCGCTCGCGCTCGGCCACCAGCAGCCGCTGGCGCATCTGCGCCATGGCGCGCTCGAGCTGTGCCTTGTCTTGATCGACCCGCTCGATCAGCGTCAGGATCTGATCGGCAAACTGCCGCCGGTTGAGCGTCTCGAGCATGCCCGTGCTCACGTCGCCGGCCTGCGGCGGTCGCAGGTAATCGCGGTGCAGGCCCAGCAGACGCTCGCGGCTGGCCTGCAGACTTTGCATGCGCTCGCGCAAGCCCTGCAGCGCCAACTGAAGCCGACTGACCTCCTCTTGCGCCTTCGTCAGCAACACGCTCCAGCATGGACGGGGTGAATTCATGGCAGGTCCCAGGTCAGGCTTCGGGCTCAATGCCCGCTGATCACGCGCAGCAAGCCTTGGCGGGACGAGGATTCGTCCTCACCGAGGTGCATGTCTTGCCGCAGAAAATGTTCCATCGCCGGTCGCAGCCGGATCGCCTCATCGAGGTCGGGATTGCTGCCCGCTTCGTAGGCGCCAACCTGGATCAGATCGATGTTTTGCTGATAAAGCGACCACAGCCGTCTAAAGCGGTTGGCCACCTTCAGCTCATCGGGCTTGAGCAGCGACTGCATCAGGCGCGAGATCGACCCATTGAGGTCAATGGCGGGGTAATGCGCGGCATCGGCCAGCTTGCGCGAGAGCATCACCTGGCCGTCTAGCGAGGCACGGGCAATGTCGACGATCGGATCCTGCGCATCGTCACCCTCGGCCAGCACGGTGTAAATCGCGGTGATCGATCCATGACCGTGGCGGCCCGGGCCGGCGCGCTCAATCAAATTGGGCAGCAGGCCAAACACCGAGGGCGGGTAGCCCTTGGCCGTCGGCGGCTCGCCAATGGCCAGACCCACCTCGCGCTGGGCATGGGCCACCCGCGTCAGGCTGTCGACCAGCATCAGGACGTCCTTGCCCTGATCTCGAAAATACTCGGCAATCAGGTGGGTCATCTGCGCCGCTTTCAGGCGCAGCACCGGCGAGACATTGGCCGGCGAGGCCACCACCACCGCCTTGGCCAAGCCCTCGGGACCCAGGGTTTCCTGGATGAAAGCCTGCACCTCGCGACCGCGCTCGCCAATCAGCCCGATGACCACCACGTCAGCCTGTGTGAAACGCGTGAGCATGCCCAGCAGCACGCTCTTGCCCACACCCGAGCCCGCCACCAGGCCGATGCGCTGGCCGCGGCCTATCGTCAGCAGGCCGTTGATGGCTTTGACGCCGACATCGAGCACCCGGTCGATCGGGCCGCGCTCCATCGGGTTGACGGGCAGGCCCAGCATCGACAGGCGCGTGTCACAGCGCGGGGCGGGCATGCCGTCGAGCGGCTCGCCGCGACCATCGATCACCCGGCCAAGCAGCTCCGAGCCCAAGCACACCTGCCCAGCACCTGGCACGATGCGCACCAGAGCGCCCGGCCCTATGCCCACCGGCTCGGTAAACGGCATCAAAAACAGAGTCTTGTCCTGAAAGCCCACCACCTCGGCCTCGATCCGCTGGCCATCGCGGCCCATCACCTCGCAGCAGGTGCCGATGGGGGCCATGATGCCGCGCGCCTCCAGGCGCAAGCCGACCAGGCGCACCAGGGTGCCACAACGCTCAGGCCGCGGCGCCCGTATGCTGGCCATGCTGCGCTCGACCTCTTGGGCAAAGTCAATCATGGATCGGCTCGTCGGGTGGGCTGACCGGTGAGGCATCGGCCTCAATCACGGCGCCAAAGCGGGGATTTCGCGGGGGCTCGGCCATGCGCGGCTGGGCATCGAGCACTTGGCTGACTTCGGCGCGGCGCGCGGCCAGACGCTCACTTTGAAAAGCCGACTGCCGGCGCGCCGGTGCGGGCACGGCAAGCAGTTGGCGGGCCAAATCGTCAAGGCGGTGCTCAATCAGATCGGACACCACGGCATCGTTGGCGCTGGCGCGCACACTGCCAGGCAAAAGCGAGGCATTGGCCTGCAGCACCCAGGCGGGCATCTTCTTAGGCTCATCGGGCTGCGCGCCCTCTGCCGACATCGCCCGCAGCTCCTGCATCGGGGCCAGATCATCGGGATGCAACTCAATCAGCACCGACTCGCCGCGCTGGGCGGCCAGCTCGTCGACGCAGCGCTGCACCAGGCGCTCGATGGCCTGCGGCGAAATCGACAGCTCGGCCAGCACCAGTTGCTCGGCCAGGTGCAAAGCCAGCCGCTTGAGCGGCTCATGCATCTGCTCAGGGCTTTGCGCCAGCTCCTGCACCGTCGCCTCGAGCGCGGTCAAGCGCTGATGAACTTGACCCCGGCTGTGCTCGGCCTCGGCGCGCCCCTGCTCAAGGGCCTGCTGCATCCCGTGCACGCGGCCTTGCTCATAGGACTGGGCGCTGACCAAATTGAGATCGTCCTGGCTGAACATCCCGGCCGGCGGCACAGGCGCCGCAAGCATCGGGGGCGAGGGTTCGGCCGGTGCAAGCGCCGGGGCGGGCTCAGAGCCGTCACTGAAGGCAAACCCATCGTCGCCAAATTCGGGCTGCCCCGCAGGCGGATCAGGGGGCGTGTAGCTTTGCAGCCCAAACGCCGGCGCGGGGGCCATGGCCCAAGCACTGGGCTCGAAAGCCGGTGCGGCGGCGCCGCCGCTTTGAAAGTCGGCCGACTGCCACACCCGAGCGGTGCGCTCGGGCATCGGATTGCGAAGCAGGGATTCAGACAAAATCGGCGCCTCCGCCGAGCATCAGCTCGCCCGCATCGGCGAGCTTGCGCGCCGTGCGCATGATTTTCTTTTGCGCATCTTCCACATCGGTGATGCGCATCGGGCCCTTGGCCTCCATATCGTCCTTGAACATGCTGCGAGCGCGCTCGGACATGTTGCCAAAAAACTTGTCCTTGACCTGATCGGTCGCGCCCTTGAGCGCAATCATGAGCTGATCGGTTTCAACATTGCGCATGAGCACCTGAATGCCACGGTTGTCCATCGTGGTCAGGTTCTCAAAGGTGTACATATTGTCCTGAATGCGCATCGTCAGGTCGGCATCGAGCTCATTGAGGCCGACGATGATCGAGGCCTCGAGCTCCGTCTTGGTCAGGTTCATGATGCGCGCGGCCGCCTTCACGCCACCAAAGCTCGAGGACTTGCTCGAAGAATTGTTGGAGAACTGCTTTTTCATGATGGCCTCGAGCTCGGTCATGGCCGAAGGCTGCACCGTATCGAGGCTGGCCACGCGCTGCATGATTTCGGGCCGTGCCTCATCGGGCAGGTAGGTCAGCACGTCGGCGGCCACCTGGTGCTCGAGCACCGACAAGATGATGGCAATAACCTGAGGATGCTCGCCGAAAATCATGTCGGCAATTGAGCGCGGGTCCATCCAAGACAAAATCTCCAGGCCCTTGGTGCTCTGACCCGGCATGATGCGGTTGAGCACCGAGGCGGCCTTGTCGTCGCCCAAGGCGCGCTTGAGCACCTTTTCAACGTAATCGGTGGTGCCCAGGCCCAGGTTGGTCTGCTTCTTGATGGTCAGCACAAATTCATCGAGTACCGCATTGACGGCCTCCTGCGACAGATCGGCCACCGAGACCATGGCCCCGCCGAGCGACTGCACCTCCTTGGGATTGAGGTACCTGATAATTTCGGCGGCCTGCTGCTCGCCCAGCAAGAGCATGAGCACCGCAGCGCGCTGCGTGCCGCTCAGCCCAGACAGCTCGCGCTCGAGCGCCTGCTGAATTTCCTGCGCTTTGGCGTCCTTGACGTCATCTGCCATGGCGTTCTCCGTGCTTGGTTGCGGGCGCTTAGCCCATCTTGATCATGTTCTTCAAAACGCTGGCCACGCGGGCCGAATCCTCGGCCACGATCATGCGCACCAGGGCGACCTTGTCATCATAAGAATTGGCCGTATCGAGCATCTCCATCGAGATGGTCGACTTCTTGGGCTTGAGCTTGGCCTTGAGCTGCTCGAGCGTCTCACCCTCACCGAGCTGGATCGCATTGATCTCATCGGGTGTGAGCTCGCCATCGGGCATCGGCTTGGCCAGAGCCAGCGCAGCGGCTTCCTGGGCCTGCTTCTCACCATTGATCGCATGCATCACAGCCGGACGCACCACCAGGAGCAAGAAGGCCACAAAGGCAAGCCCCAGCATGGCACTCTTGAGCTGGCTCATGATGGTCTCGTCCCTGTACCAGGCGATGCTCATGTCGGGTTGAATTTCGGGCTCGAATTTGGCGGCGACCACAGTGACCACGTCACCCCGGGCCTCGTTGTAGCCGACCACGCTGCGCACCAGATTTTGCATGCGCTCCAATTCCTCGGGCTTGTAAGGGTTGGGCTGCGGCTCGGGCGTCTCGCCCTTGTCATTTTTGGCGCCCACAATCGGCGCCCTTTCGTTGATCACCACGGCCACGGTCAGCCTCTCGACCGTGCCGGTAGCGCTCTTGACATGCCGCACCGAACGATCGAGCTCGTAGTTGCGGCTCTGGCGCTGCGCCGTGACGTTGCGCTCTTGCCCACCGGGGGCCGCGTTGACCGAGCTGTTGGTGGTGGTCGTCGGCGCGGCAGGCGGCGTGTTGGACAGCGCGCCGGGCACACCCATCGCGTCCTTGGCCGAGTTGCGCTCTTCGGCCAGCACCTCAGAGCGGGTCTTGGGGCCTTTGTCGCGGTTGTCAAAGTTCTCGGTGGTGGTCTCGGTCTGGCTGAAATCCAGCGAGATATTCACCTGCGAGCGCACATTGCTCTCGCCGGCGATGGGACGCAGGATTTGGTCCACACGCTG
>CANHBU010000184.1 GCA_947458345.1 Comamonadaceae bacterium | reverse complement strand
GCGGTGCGGGCGGGCAGGCCCAGTTGCTTGACCGCCCGGCGCTTGGCCGCGCCCCACTCCAAGCCCTCCTCGACCGCCATCACGGCCGCCGCCTGGGCGATCTGCTCTTGCAGGGTCGGGCTGTGTCCAATCGTGTTCATCGCGACCATTGTGCCCGCCCTGGGTCCAGCCCACAGCTCGGCCGGGTGTCATGGCCGGCTTGGGCGCCAGGCGGGTCACTGGCCGCTGCCTTCTACAATTTGGCCATGCATCTTCATATCCTAGGGATCTGCGGCACCTTCATGGGCGGTCTGGCCGCTCTGGCCCGCGAGGCGGGCCACCGCGTCACAGGCTGCGATGCGGGCGTCTACCCGCCCATGAGCGACCAGCTGCGCGCGCTGGGCATCGAGCTGATCGAAGGCTATGCGGCCGAGCAGTTGCAACAAGCGCACTTTGCGCCCGATGTGTTCGTGATCGGCAATGTGGTCTCCCGCGCGCGGCTGGCCGACGGCCGCCCCAAGTTCCCGCTGATGGAGGCGATTTTGGAGCAGGGTCTGCCCTACACCAGCGGCCCGCAGTGGCTGGCCGAGCACGTGCTGCAGGGCCGGCATGTGCTGGCGGTAGCCGGCACCCACGGCAAGACCACCACCACATCGATGCTGGCCTGGATCCTGGAGAGCGCCGGCCTGCAACCGGGCTTTTTGGTCGGCGGGGTGCCGCTCAATTTCGGCGTTTCGGCCCGGCTGGGCCGCGGGCGGCACTTCGTGATCGAGGCCGACGAATACGACACTGCGTTTTTCGACAAACGCAGCAAATTCGTGCACTACCGCCCGCGAACGGCGATCTTGAACAACCTAGAGTTCGATCATGCCGACATCTTCCCGGATCTGGCGGCCATCGAGCGGCAATTTCACCATCTGGTGCGCACCGTCCCGGGCAGCGGCCGCCTCGTCGTCAACGCCGGCCAGGACAGCTTGCAGCGGGTGCTCGATCAGGGCTGCTGGAGCGACTGTGTGCGCTTCGGGCCGCCATCGGGCGGCCGCGCTTCGAGCTTTGAGGCACGCGGCGAGCCGCAGGACTTCGAGGTGCTGCATGCCGGCCAAGTGGCGGCGCGCTTGCGCTGGCGCATTGGCGGCGTACACAACCAGCACAATGGCCTGGCAGCGATCGCGGCGGCCGAACACGTGGGGGTCAGCCCAGAGGCTTCGGCGCAGGCGCTCGCGGCCTTTGAAAACGTCAAGCGGCGCATGGAGGTGCGCGGCTCGGCCGGCGGTGTGACGGTCTACGACGACTTCGCCCATCACCCCACGGCCATCCGCACCACACTAGACGGCTTGCGCCGCCAAGTCGGCTCGGCGCGCATCCTGGCCGTGTTCGAGCCGCGCAGCAACACCATGAAGCTCGGCGCCATGAAGGCGCAACTGCCCTGGAGCCTGGAGCAAGCCGATTTGGCCTTTTGTCACAGCGCCGGTCTGGACTGGGATGCCGCCGAGGCGCTAGCGCCCATGGGGGCCGCAGTGGCCAGCGACCTAGACAGCCTGCTCAAGCAGGTGGTGGGCGCGGCGCGGCCGGGCGACCATATCTTGTGCATGAGCAACGGCGGCTTTGGCGGCGTGCACGCCAAGCTGCTCCAAGCCTTGGCAGACCGGTCGGGCTGAGCGCGACCTAAGTTGCGACCTAAGTTGCGACCTAAGTTGCGACCTAAGTTGCGACCTAAGTTGCGACCTAAGTTGAGACCTAAGTTGAGACCTAAGTTGAGACCTAAGTTGAGACCTAAGTTGCGACCTCAGTTGCGCTCGCGCCGCGCTGCAACCGCCTCGGAGAGCAGTTGCAGCGTGTGCTTGGAGTCCTCCCAGCCCAGGCAGGCGTCGGTAATGCTCTGGCCATAGGCCAGCGCCGACACACTGTCTTTGCCCGGAGAGAACTTCTGCGCGCCTTCCTTGAGGTGGCTCTCGACCATGACGCCGAACACCTGGCGCGAGCCGCCAGCGATCTGAGCGGCGATGTCACGGGCCACATCGAGCTGCTTTTGATGCTGCTTGCTGCTGTTGGCATGGCTGCAATCGACCATCAAGGTGGCCGGCAAGCCAGCCTTGAGCAAGTCGTCACAAGCCGCTTGCACACTGGCGGCGTCGTAGTTGGGCGCCTTGCCGCCGCGCAAGATGACGTGGCAGTCCTTGTTGCCGTTGGTTTGCACAATGGCCACCTGACCGTTCTTGTGCACCGACAGAAAATGGTGGCCGCGGGCGGCGGCCTGGATGGCGTCGGTGGCGATGCGGATATTGCCGTCGGTGCCGTTTTTGAACCCGATGGGCGCTGAAATGCCCGAGGCAAGCTCACGATGCACCTGGCTTTCGGTGGTGCGCGCGCCGATGGCACCCCAGGAGATCAGGTCGCCGATGTACTGCGGCGAGATCACATCGAGGAACTCGCTGCCCGCGGGCAGGCCCAGCCGATTGATATCGATGAGCAATTGGCGCGCCATGCGCAAGCCCTCGTCGATGCGGTAGCTCTCGTCCAGATAGGGGTCGTTGATCAGGCCTTTCCAGCCCACGGTGGTGCGCGGCTTTTCAAAATACACGCGCATCACAATTTCGAGCGTGTCGGCATAGCGCGCCCGCTGCTCGACCAGCTGCCGGGCGTAGTCGACGGCCGCAGCCGGGTCGTGGATCGAGCACGGCCCCATGATGACAAGCAAGCGGTCGTCGCGGCCGGCCATGATGTCGGAAATGGCCGCACGGGTGCGGCCGATCAAACCTTCGACCGGCGTGCCCCGGATCGGAAAAAAGCGGATCAAATGCTCCGGCGGTGGCAACACGGTGATGTCCTTGATGCGTTCGTCATCGGTCTGACTGGTCTTGTCGAGCGGACGCGCATACCAAGGCTCGCCGGTGGTCGGTGGGGAAGCATTCATGACGGACTCCTGGGTCGTGATCTGAGGGCTAAAAAAAAAAACCGCCGGGCTTGCCGGCGGTTTGCTTGGAGGGTCTTGCGTCTATCTGTTTGCTTACGCGTGAGCCTCTCGACCGCCTGGGGCGTCAGAGAACCAAAAGTAGGCAAAGTAAAACGAGGCGTGAACCATGGGCGCGAATATAGCACAGGGCCACCCCGACGAGGCGTTCAAGCCGTGCCCCCAACCGTCAAGCCGTCGATGCGCAAGGTGGGCTGGCCCACGCCCACAGGCACGCTTTGGCCTTCCTTGCCGCAGGTGCCCACGCCGGAGTCCAGGCGCATGTCGTTGCCGATCATGCTCACACGGGTCAGCGCATCCGGGCCGTTGCCCACCAGCGTGGCGCCCTTGACCGGGTACTGGATCTTGCCGTTTTCCACCCAGTAGGCCTGGCTGGCTGAGAACACGAACTTGCCCGAGGTGATGTCGACCTGGCCGCCGCCAAAGTTGGTGGCGTACAGCCCCTTCTTGATGGACGCCACGATCTCCTCGGGCGCCTTGTCGCCGCCGAGCATGTAGGTGTTGGTCATGCGCGGCATGGGCAGGTGGGCATAGCTCTCGCGGCGGCCATTGCCGGTGGGCTTGACCTTCATCAGCCTGGCGTTCAGAGAATCTTGGATGTAGCCTTGCAAAATGCCGTCTTCAATGAGCACATTGCGGGCGCTGGCATGGCCTTCGTCGTCGACATTGAGCGAGCCGCGCCGATCGGCCAGCGTGCCGTCATCGAGCACCGTGACCCCCTTGGCGGCCACCCGCTGACCGATGCGCCCGGCAAAAGCGCTCGAGCCCTTGCGGTTGAAATCTCCCTCCAGGCCATGGCCCACCGCCTCGTGCAGCAAGACACCGGGCCATCCCGGGCCGAGCACCACCGTCATCTCGCCGGCAGGAGCCGGACGCGACTTCAGATTGGTCAAGGCCGACTGCACCGCCTCCTCGACATACTGGCTCACCAGCGCATCGTCAAAATAGGCCAGTCCAAAGCGCCCGCCGCCGCCGGCCGAGCCAAGCTCGCGGCGACCTTTTTGCTCGGCAATGACCGTCAGGCTCAAGCGCACCAACGGCCGCACGTCCGCAGCGAGCGTGCCATCGGCGCGCGCCACCAAGACCACGTCGTACTCCATGGCCAGGCCGGCCATCACCTGCACGACGCGCCGGTCCTTGGCCTTGGCCAAGCGCTCGACCTTCTCGAGCAAGGCCACCTTGGCGGTGCTGTCGAGCGTAGCGATCGGATCGACACCAGCGTAGAGCGAGCGGCTGGCCGCCACTTTGACGCGCGGCGCTGCTCCAGCCTTGACCCGGCCTTGGGCCCCTGCCGTCGAGATGGTGCGCACCGTGCGCGCGGCATCGAGCAAGCTGGCCCAAGAGATGTCATCGGAGTAGGCAAAGGCGGTTTTCTCGCCGCTGACCGCGCGCACACCGACCCCCTGGTCGATGCTAAAGGAGCCCGTCTTGACAATGCCCTCTTCCAGGCTCCAGCCTTCGCTGCGCGTGTACTGAAAGTACAGATCGGCATCGTCGGCGCCGCGCGAGCTGATCTCGGCCAGAGCCCGGCTCAGATGGCTGCGCTCCAGCCCAAAAGGCGCGAGCAAGAGCTGCTCGGCAACGCGCAGGCGTTCGCGGGTGCCCACAGGGCTGGGCAGATCGCCCAGGGCTGCGTCGGCTGATGGTTTCAAGGTGTTCATGCGACCCATTGTAGGAAGCCGCAGCCGGCTGGCTGCGGCAGAGCCTGCAAAGACCTGCAGGCTGCGCCGCCATCGCCTCGCAAGCCCAGGCCCCAAGGGCCAGGGCCGCGCCGCTCAGGTCTGCACCAGACGTTTGGCGCGGGCGATCGACAGCAGCATGCCCAGCGCCAGACCCAGAGTCACCATGGCCGTGCCGCCGTAGCTGATAAAAGGCAGCGGCACACCGACGACCGGCAAGATGCCGCTGACCATGCCCATGTTGACGAAGGCGTAGGTAAAGAAAATCATCGTCAGCGCACCGGCCAGCAGGCGCGAAAACAAGGTCGATGCATCGAGCGCTATGGCCAATCCGCGCAAGATCAGGAACACGAAACCGGCGATCAGCAGCAGCACGCCGAGCAGGCCAAATTCTTCGGCATAGGCCGCAAAGATGAAGTCGGTGG
>CANHBU010000183.1 GCA_947458345.1 Comamonadaceae bacterium | reverse complement strand
GTCATCCCCTGGCATGTGGCCCAGCGCCCTACAGAGATGACCGGGATCTGATGTCGTTTGGGAAGTCAGCAATCAAAGGAGACAGCGATGAATGTGAGACGCAAAATTGGAAAAGCGGTTTTTGGCCTTGCCCTGGCTTTGCCCATGGTGCTGGGCGCTCAGGCTCAGGCGCAGGACAACGTGTCCTTGCGGCTGAACTGGTACCTCGGTGGCTTGCATGTGCCTTTTTACTACGGTGTGGACCGGGGGTTTTACAGGCAGGAGGGCATCAACCTGACCATCAATGAGGGCCGCGGCTCGGCCAACACGGTGCAGGTGGTGGGCGCCGGGACCGACACCTTCGGCTTGGCAGACAGCTCGAGCATCATCAACCTCGTCTCCAAGGGCGGCGAAATCAAGTCGGTGATGAACATCCTGAGCTCGACCGGCTTTTCTGTCGTGTCGGCCGCTTCTGCCGGTATCCGCACGCCCAAGGACATCGAGGGCAAGACGCTGGCCGTCTCCCCGGGCGATCCGATCCGCGGCTTGCTCGAAGCCGTCGCCGCGCACAACAAGGTCGATATCAGCAAGGTCAGGTTTGTGCAGGTTGATCCTGCTGCCAAGGTGGTGACGGTGCTCGAAAAGCGCGCCGATGGCCTGCTCGGCGGTGCCGATGACCAGTTCTTTTTGCTCAAATACCGCGGAGTGGAGCCCCATGCGCTGCGCTTTGCCGACCACGGTGCCAACATCGTGGGCATGGCGATCTTCACGGGCAACAACACGATCAAGGGCAACCCGGATCTTGTGCGCCGTTTTGTCAGGGCCACCAAGCGAGCCTGGGACGAGGCCAAAAAGAACCCTGATGCAGCCGTCGATGTGGCCATGAAGGTCAAGCCCGATCTGAACCGGCAGTCGACCAAGGACCAGATGCTGGTGGACTTCGAGTTGATGGACTCGGTTAACGTCAAGGGCCAGACGGGTTTTGGCCACGAGAAGGACTGGTCGCAGACCATTGATTTGCTCAAGCGCTACCGCGGCCTTGAGACCCAGTTGAACTGGACCGCGTTTCACACCAATGAGTTCTTGCCCAGATAAGGCACTGACGTGATCCCTCAGAATGATCCTTTGGCCTCTGAGGCGGGGCGGGACCTGCAGCCGCGGGCGGCTGCGGTTCCCGTCGAGATCACGGGCGTGAGCAAGATCTTCCAGCGCGACTCCATGCAGACCCAGGCGCTGGGCTGTGTCGACCTGTCGGTTCAGGCCGGTCAATTCATCGCGGTCGTGGGCCCCTCCGGTTGCGGCAAGTCCACCTTGCTCAAAATCATTGCGGGTCTCCTCGGGCCGAGCGAAGGCACGGTCAACATCGCGGGCAAGCGCATCGCGGGTCCGCACACCGACTTGGGTATTGTGTTTCAGAGCCCGGTGTTGCTCGACTGGCGCAATGTGCTCGACAACGTGCTGGTCCAGATCGAGCTGCGCGCAGGCAAACCCGCTGACTACCGCGAGCGGGCGCTGAACCTGCTGGCCAAGGTGGGCCTGGCGGGCTTTGAGAACCGCATGCCGCGCGAGCTTTCCGGTGGCATGCGCCAGCGCGCAGCCATCGTCAGAGCGCTGATCCATGAGCCGCCTTTGCTGATGATGGACGAGCCTTTTGGCGCGCTCGATGCGCTCACGCGCGAGCAGATGCGCATCGATCTGGAAAAGCTCTGGCTCGATCGCGGCCAGACCACCTTTTTCATCACGCACGGTATTTCAGAGGCGGTCGCGCTGGCCGACCGGGTGGTGGTCATGACACCACGCCCTGGCCGGATCGAGCGCATCATCGACATCGACTTGCCCCGTCCGCGCCACAAAGCGGTGATCACCAGCACCCGGTTTGCCGAGTACTGCGACGAGATTACCGAGTGCTTCATGCGCCACGGGGTCATTCAGTACTGAGAACGCCCATGCTCCAAAGACCCTGCCACGGCGTGATCGCCGCCCCTTTCCTGCCCATGCACGCCGATGGGCAAATCGATTGGAGCGGCCTTGAGCGCTATATGGATTGGCTTGCGGGCCAAGGCCCAGCCGGGATCGCCATGAACATGGATGCCTCGGAGGTGATTGCCCTGACTGAAGACGAGCAGGACCAGGTGATCCGTGTCTGTCTGGACGTGCTGGGCGGGCGCGTGCCGTTTCTCTCGGGCATCGTGGCGGGTTCGACCCGCGCGGCTGCCGCCAAGGCCGAGCGCTATGCCCGCATGGGGGTACAGGGCTTTCCTGTTTTTCCGCCGTTCCCAACCTTCTCCGGCGCCCCCGTGCCCAGCGAGATGATTTACCGCTACCACAAGGCCATAGCTGATGCGGCTCATCTGCCCATCATTTGCTTTCAGTTTCCCAAAGGCTGGGGACCGGACTATTCACCGGACATCTTGCGCCGCGTGGCGCAAATCCCCGAGGTGGTGGCCATCAAGGAAGCCTCTTTCGATGTCGCCCAAACGCTCTCCACCATCGAGGTGGCGGCTACGTTGCCCCAGCGCATTGGCGTGCTCACGGGCAGCGACACCTTCATCTTTGAAGCCATGATGATGGGCTGCAACGGTGCGCTGATCGGTTTTGCCGGCTCCTTCACGCGCGAGTTGGTCGAAATGAACGCTGGGGTGCAGGGCGGCGATATCGCCAAGGCCCGCGACATCTGGCGCCAGCTCGGACCGATTGCCCGTTACTGCTGGCGCGCACCAATCCGTGACTTTAGGCCGCGCATGAAAGAGGTGCTGCGACTGCAAGGGCTGTTTGAGAGTGCAGCCGTGCGAGAGCCACAGCTCGGGATTGACGACGCCGAGCGCGAGCAGATTCGTCGCTTGATGCTCGACAACGGGCTTTTGTCATGACGGGCGCAGTCGCCATCTGGCATGACATCGCGCCTGAGGGGCTGGCCGAGTTCTACGCCTGGCACGGACAGGAGCACATGCCCGAGCGGGTATCCATTCCCGGTTTTCGAAGCGGCCGGCGCTTTGTTGCCACAGCAGGCGATCTGCAGTTTTTCAATCTCTACGAAACCGACTCACTTGAGGTGGTGCTCGGCCCGGACTACAAGGAGCGGCTGGACAATCCCACGGTGCGCACCCTGTCGGCGGTGCGCCATTTCCGTCATGTCGCACGGTCCCTGTGCCGTGTCTCGGTCAAGCACACCTTATCGCAGGCCGGTGTGGCTCAGGGCGGGCTGATCGCCACGCTGCGCTACGACATCGACCCGGCGCAGGAGGCCTCGCATCTCAAGGTGCTTGAGCAAGTCATCATCCCGGCTTTGCTCAGCGGCGCTGGCATTTGCTCGGTCAGTGTGCTGGTGGCCGATCGGCAGGCCAGCGGCTATGTCAACGCCGAACAGCGCGCCCGCGGCGCGGCCAATTTGGTACCGCCTGTCGTTGTACTGGTCGAAGCGTGGGCCGAGCAGCAAGCTTTTTCGGCGCAGGTGCAGGCTATTCTTGCGCCAGAGGCATTGGCCCGGCAGGGTCTCAACGGTGTCGCCCAACTGGGGGTCTATGCCCACCAGTTGACGCTGCTCAGCCCGCGCTGAGTTGGACTTTTTGTGCCGCAGGGCGGCTCGATGCTCGTGCCATACTTGCCGGCATGCACCCCGAGTCATCACCGCCCGTGACCCCAGGCAGCCGGTCTGCATGGGCCCAGCGCGCGGACAGCGTTTGCGACGGTCGCAGCCAAGCGCCGTGCGCCGCGCAGCCCACTGAACTGCCCCTGTTCAGCGCGCTCCAGTGCGAAGGCTGGCAGGCCGAGGTGATGGCGCTTCGCCGCCACTGGACGCCGCGGCATCCGAGTCTGCCTTTTTTTACTTTGGGGCTGGCGGCCTACCTCGATATCGAGCGGCAGGGCCGCAGTGGGCGCGGCACCTACTGGAGCGCCGCCCTGCGCTCGCACTACAACGCGCTGCTGCAGCGTCATTTTGGTGATTTGCTCGAAGGCAGCCTCACGGCCTTGTCGGTGCATGCGGGCCTGCCCGCGCGCTTTGCGCCCGAGCGTGCCAGCCTGCCGGGCTTTCACATCCACCTGCCGCACCCGGTGTTTTGCAATGAGGTGGCCAGCATCCACCGCGACCTGCAGTTTCTCGACGTGTTTCCCGAGGTGCCAGCCCAACCCGAGGATGTGATCACTTTCACGGTCCCGCTGGCCCTGCCTGCAGGAAGCGGGCTCAACATCTGGTCGCAGGGCGTCAAGTCCTTCCATGCCTACCGGCTCGGCTGCATGCTGGTGCACGATGGTCTGGCCACTCACCAGGCGGTGCTGCATCCGCAAGCGGGGCAATCGGCCCGCATCATGTTTCAGGGCCATGCGCTGCGGCGCCAGGGTGAGCTGGTGCTCTACTGGTGAGGCCTGCGCTGCTATTGCCCTGGGTTTTGGGTTTAGGGGCGTGGGCTCACAGATCTTGCAAGGCCGCCTGCACTTGCTGGGCAAACAGCTCGCTATCGCCCTGAGCATTGGCTTGCAGCAGGGCGAGCTTGACCAGCAGCAGTTGCGCTTTATCAGGGCCTGCCTGGTCGATGGCCTGGGCCAATGTGTCGTAGACGTCTTCCAGGGCGTCGATTGACAGGCCTTGCTTGCGGTGGTCGTTCATGGTGAGATCCTCAGCGGGGCAGGGCGGTGGCCAAAGCCGCTTGCAGGCGCGGTGCATCGAGCTCGAGCCAGCGCGCGCAGATGTGCTGGTCAGGCCGCAGCAGGTAGGCGCTGCCCGGGGTCTGGACGCCGTAGCGCTGGCGAACGTGGCCGTCGGCATCGGCCAGGGTCTGGTCCGCGCCGGCCAGCGGCCCGATCGCGCCAATGGCCGTCAGCTTGATGGCCAGGCCTTTGTGCCGCGCGTTTTGCAGCACCTCCTGGATACTCGTGGGGACCGCTTGCGCGCTGAAATAGAGCAGGTCAAAGCCGCCGCCGAGGTGGTCGAGCAAAAAGTCGTCCTCGCCCAGTCGCACGTTGCGCGGGGGCGCGCCGTGGGCCGGGCCAGCCGTGAACAGGGCGTTGTCGTCGTCGGTGCTGTTGAGTCGGGAGTCGCTGTATTCGTGCGGGCGCGAGGTGCGCCAGTGGTAGAGCGGCCGCACGAATTCGTGCCG
>CANHBU010000182.1 GCA_947458345.1 Comamonadaceae bacterium | reverse complement strand
GGCGCTCTACCGACTGAGCTATCGAGGAATGCAGCCAAAGATTATAGCCTCAAAAAACAAGTCGTCTCGGACAGGAAACCGCCCTATTCGACCTTGGCGCCCGAGCGCTTGACCATCTGCACCATGCGCTCAATGTCGGCCTTGATCATGGTGTTCATCTGCTCGGGCGTGCCGCTCATGGGCACCATGCCCTGGCTGGTCATGTTTTTCTCGACGAAGTCGCGGTCAGCCAGAATGCTCGCGACGGTGGCGTTGAGTTTCATCACCACATCGCGCGGGGTGCCGGCCGGCGCAAAGAATGCGTACCAGGCTCCCATGTCCATGTCCTTGAAGCCCGCTTCGGCCATGGTGGGGACCTGGGGCGCGGCAGGCACACGCTTGTCACCGCTGACCGCCAGCAGGCGCAGCTTGCCCGAGTTGAGCTGGCCCATGATGGTGGGGAAAGCCGGGAAGGTAAACAAAATCTGCCCGCCCATCACGTCGGCAGTGGCAGGGCCGGCCCCTTTGTAGGGAACATGCACCAGATCGACGCCCGCGATTTTCTTGAACATCTCGCCCATGATGTGCGGCTGACTGCCCGCGCCGAAGGAGCCATAGCCCAGGCTTTTTTGCGTCTTGATGTAGGCCACCAATTCGTTGAGGTCCTTGGCCGGCACGCTCGCGTTGATGGCCAGGGCCAGGGCCACATAAGTGACGGGCGCCACGGGCACAAGGTCACGCTGCATGTTGTAGGGCAACGTGGGATACAAGGCTGGGTTGCCCACAAAGGTGGCGTCGTTGGTAAACAGCAGCGTGTGCCCGTCGGCCGGCGCCTTGGCCACCACATCGACACCAATGGCGGTGTTGCCGCCAGCGCGGTTTTCCACCACCACCGGCTGACCCAATACTTCTGACAGACGCTGCCCCATGCGACGGCCCACAATGTCGGTGGTGCCGCCCGGCGCATAGGGGATGATGATTCGCAGGGGCTTGCTGGGAAAAGTCTGGGCGGCGGCCGGCATGATGGCACAAAGAGCCGCCAGGGACAGCAGCGCCAAGGCTCTGCGATGGATCATGGTAGGTTACTCCTGAAGAAAAATGACAAGACGCGATCAAGGCTGCCCCCGGCAGGGTCGCATAGGCAGGGTCGCAAAGTCAGGGCCTGCACTGAGGTTCGAGCTTGGCCATGCTAGCAGCGTGGGGCTGCAGGCCACACCCGTGTTTACGTGCACCCGGGCCAGGGCGGGTCACGCTTCGATACGCGCGCTCTGGATCACCTTGCGCCAGCGCTCGATTTCAGTTTGAATCTGCTGCATCAGCTGCGCCGGTTGGTTGGCAATGGCATTGAATCCGAGCTCGATCAGCTGTTCACGCGCGCCGGGTGCCGTGACGATACTGACCACCTCCTTGTGCAAAAAGCTGATGATGGCCGGCGGCGTGCCGGCCGGCGCCATGAGCGACTGCCAGGTGGACGACTCCTGATCATTGAAGCCCGACTCAGCCATGGTCGGGATCTGCGGCGAGGAGGCAAAGCGTTGGGCGCTGGTGACGGCCAGCGCTCTGAGCATGCCCGAGCGCACCAGTTCCTTGACCGCCGGCAGTGTGGTGCAGCCCACCCCGATTTCGCCACTGACCACCGACTGCACCGCAGGCCCGGCCCCTTTGAAGGGAATGTGGGTCATGTCCAGGCCATGGCTGATCTTGAGTTGCTCGACCGACAGGTGGGCCACGGTCCCAGAGCCGGCAGAGACATAGCTGAACTTGCCGGGCTGGGAGCGCACAAGGTCAACCAGTTGCCGCATCGTCTGGGCCTTGACCGAGGGGTGAACAAAAAAGACGTGGGGGCTCTCGCCGACCATCGAAATCGGCGCAAAGTCTTTTAGCGGATCGTAGGGAACCGACTTGTACAGGCTGGGATTGACCACGTAGGTCGACGAGGCCATGAGCAAGGTCAGCCCGTTGGCCTGAGCCTTGGCCGCAGCGCCCATGCCGATATTGCCACCCGCACCTGCGATGTTCTCGACCACAAACGACTTGCCCGTTCTTTCGGTCAGACGCTGCGCCAGCCAGCGGCCCATGATGTCACTCGGTCCGGCGGGCGCAAAGGCCACGATGATTTTCACGGGCCGATCGGGATAACTTTGAGCCCAGGCTTTGGCCCCCAGCGTGGTGGCGCCGGCAATGGCCAGCCATTGGCGACGAGATAAGAAGGCATCTTTCATGGCGGTCTCCTCAATACAAGGGTGTGGCAGGGTCAGGGATTGCTTATAGACGATCAGGGGCTCATCAGGCTTGCGGCGCGCACATCGGTGATGAAACTGTGCGCCGGCGCATGCGCGATGAATAAAGGCAGCTTGGCCGATTCGGCAGCGGCCTGAGGCGTGACCCCGCAGGCCCAAAAGACCTCGACCAGTCCTTTGGGCTTGTCGGGAACCGGCCCGCCAAACAGAGGCTGAGCCAGATCGGCCCCAATGGCCTGCGGATCACCGATGTGCAGCGGCGCGCCGTGGTTGTGCACAAATCGGGCGCTGATCTGGCTGGCCAGTTCGGCCTGCGCCGGGGTCAACCAGCGCATCGTGACGATGAGCGGGCCTTGAAACAGGCCAACCGCTTGCGTCGGCAAGCGGCTGCGGATCACCCACCGGTGCGTTTGGGTCCCGATGCCCGCCTGCTCGAAGGCCTCGTCGAAGGTGATGCCCGAGCCGATCAGAAAACTGACCAGATCGTCTTGCCAGTACTCGGTGATGTCATGGCAATCGGGCAGCCGTTGCCCGTGGCGCCAGAGGGCGTAGCGGGCGCAATCGGTGCGCAGGTCGGCGCCCGGGGCCAGTTTTCTCGGCTCGGTCTGTCCGGGTGCGGTCACCTCAAGCACCGGGCAGGCCCTGGCGTTGCGCCTGCAATACTCGAGGAAGTCGCTGGCGTGCAATTTCGGCAAGATGGCCAGATTGCATTGCAGGTAGCCCAAGGCCTGGCCGCGGCTGCTGCCGGTGATGCTGGCCCGGGCGATCAGGCCCCGCAAGCGCCGGGGCTCGTGGGCCTGCGGATCGGGCTCGAGTTCAGGCAGGTGGCTCAGATCCATGGTGCGAAGTGCTCAATCGATGCGCACTTCGCACTCGTAGAGCTGCGCATGGCCGCTGCGGTCCGATGTGAACAGCACCCACTGCCCGTCGGGTGAAAAGCGCGGATGCGGATGGGTGTGCTGCGGCGCGTAGACCTCCACGGGACGGTGGTTATAGGGAAACGGATGGGCCCAGTGCGCGCCCACCGAGCTGGCTTGCGACAAGCACAGCAAACGCGCCGGAGCATCGTTGTGGCGGGCTCTGAACAGGTGCAAACCCCGGTCGGGGAAATGGGTGTCACACACGAACATCTGACCGCTGTCGTCGGGATGGGCATGCCAGGCTGCAAAGCCAGTGATCTTTCGCACTGCACGGGTGCGCACATCGATGGCCTGCATGCCGTGGGGCCAATCGACAAAAGCCACCTCAAAGGATCCGGCGATCCAGCTTTCGTGGGTGATCCACTGCAGATCGTGCGCACGCTGGTGCAGCCTCTCATTAAGACGCCCGTCGACCGAGGCGATCCACAGGCGGTCGGTCATCGGGCCGGCATAGAAGATCAGCTCGGGATCATCGGGGCAAAACTGCGGATGACCGATGCTCGCGTTGTCCAGCGTGATGTGGCTGCGGCCATGCTTGAGATCAATGAACAGCATCTGCGAGCGATCCTTCTGGCGCATCGGGATGGCCCACCAGCGGTCATCGTGCGAGACGGTGGTCGTGCCCATGGCCGCACCCACCATGCCGGGCACGTGATTGGGTTGCTGCTCAAAGGCGTAGAGCAAGTCTTCGTGCAGACTGTCCAGGTGCAGCCGAAAGGCGCCGCGCCGCGTGGTAAACAGCAGGTGCCGACCGTCCCGAGTTGGATGCAAGGACCAGGCGATCAGGTCCTCGTGGTCGGTCAACTGCAGCAACTGCCCGGTCTGCCGGATCTGCGCATAAATCTGCGGGCGACCGCTTCGATGTGAAACGAAAAACAGGTAACGCATGTCCCGGTCATAGGCCGGCACAAAAAAGAAGGGGTGGTGGTGAATGCAAGGCGCCGACGTCACCTGCCGCAGGCGCGCGCCCGTAACCGGATCGACCTGCCAGCTCGACTCGTCGGCATGCAACTGCCCCTTGCCCATCGGCTCACTCCGGCTTAAAGCCAGCCGCGCGCAGCAGCTCGGCGTTTTGCGCCACGTCGCTGGCGATAAAGCGGGTGAACTGGTCCACGCTTTCAGTGATGCCATCGACGCCCAGCGAAGAAAACGCGTTGCTGCGCACCAGCTCATTGACCGCCTCGTTAACGGCCGCGTTGAGCAACTGCACCCGATCTGCGGGCGTGCCCAGCGGTGCCCAGATGCCATACCAGCTGGTGTAGACCAGGCCGGGGAAGCCGCTTTCCTGCGCGGTGGGCACATCGGGCGCAATAGCGCTGCGCTTGGCCGATGTGGTCACGACCGCCTTGACCTTGCCGGTCTTGGCCATGGGCAGCAGGGCGATGATCGAATCCATCAGGATTTGCGAATGCCCGCCGGCCACATCGACCAGGGCCGGTGCGGTGCCCTTGTAGGGCACCATGGTGAGCTTGAGATTGGATTTTTGTGCGAGCAGCAAGGTGGCAAGATGGCTGGGAGCACCCATGGCCGGCAGCGCAGCGGTCCACTTGTTGGGATTGCTGCGCGCAGACTGCACCACTTCGGACAGCTTTTGCTCGGGCAGGCTCGGCGAGATCACCAGCAGCAGCGGCGCTTCGCCCACGCGCGCCACGGGCGCGAAATCGGTGACCGGATCGTAGGGCGGCTTGGCCATGACCTGTTTGGCCAGCACATGGGTGGCGCCAGAAAACAAAAGTGTGTAGCCATCGGCCGGAGCCGTCTGCACCGACTTGCCGCCTACCGTGCCATTGGCACCCGCCCGGTTTTCCACCACCACCGAGACACCCAAACGCGTCTGCATCTGCCGTGCCACCAGTCGTGCAGCGGTATCGACGCCACCGCCCGGTGCAAAAGGCACGATCATGCGGATGGGCTGATCAGGAAAACGGGCCGCTTGCGCCGTGGCAAGGCC
>CANHBU010000181.1 GCA_947458345.1 Comamonadaceae bacterium | reverse complement strand
ATACGCCAGAACCTGGGGCGCCCGGACTTGCCCGCGATCTTGCTCACCGGTGACATGGGCGTTCACATCAGCAGATCAACCGAGGAGATGGGCGTCATGCTCATCCACAAGCCCGCTTCGCCCGACTCCCTGCTGACCGCCATTGCACGTCTGCTTCCTGTTTCTTCTCTATCCAAGCCTATCCCATGACCTCTTTTTCACGCCGACGCCGCGTCCATGCTCTGGCGATTGCCCTTGCCACCTTCATGACTCCGGTCGCTCAATCGGTCGCCTGTGAGGCGCGGACCTTGGTCGACGCCTTGTCTGAGGCCAGCACCACGCCCCCGGGGGGCACCTCACGCAGTCCTGTCCAAGCCGTCCCTTTGCCAGCGGCGGAGCTCGCCGCCCTGCCGGCACTGGCGAGCACCGAGTCGCTGCTGCGCCGGGTGGGCCTGCCTTTGGCCTGGCACCGGATCGACCGCAACATGGTCGATGCCGCCCTGGATGCCGGTGGCGGGACCTTGATCGTCGCTGCGGCCCAGGCCGATGGCGGCCAGACCGAGTGCCAGGTCTTGACCCGCGACCGTGCGGTCAGCACCCCCCTGAAGGCGTCTGAAGCGACCGTGCTCGCCCTCTTGCCTGTGCAGCCTGCCGCCGAGGGGTTTGCGCTGCAAGAGGTGGTGCGAGGCATGGTGGCCGATTTCCGCCTGGCCATGCGTGTCGGCACACAGTACGCGCCGCAGGGCGCCTGGGTGATCTCACCCTGGCTGACCGAGGCCCGCTCGCAGCGGAGCGGGGCTTCCACCATTGGGCCAGGCCTGAAAGCACAGCTCGATAACCGTGTGCAAACCACAGGTGCGGGTGTTGGTCTGACGCGCGGGCTGACGCGCGACACCTCGCTGACGCTGCTGCTGGCCCATCAGAAAAGCCGCATTGAGACCACCACCACCCTCCCTCCCGGCATCCCCATGCCTGCACAGCGCAACAACTCCCGCCAGGAGGACACGCTGGTAGGCCTCGGGCTTTACAGCCGGCTTGTCCGTCAAGACGGCGCGGTGCCCACCGTGTTGTTCCACGGCCGAGCGTTCGCGCCATCGACGCACAGCCGAGCCCATGGCATGGCCGCTCTGACGCCGCTGTACGAACTGTCCAAGGGCTGGGCGGTATCGGCCACCCTTGGCGCCGATGCCGAGCGGCCTGATGTGGAGCGAGCCGAGATGGCGCCCTCGCGCTTCGGTCGGTCAGCCACGCTGGGCGCCAGTGCGCAAATTTCCAACCGGTGGATGCTCACGGTTGATGCGGGGCAGCGCGAACTGCGCGGCCTGCCGGGCAAGCAGTCGGTCGAGCGGCTGCGCATCTACCACTCGTTTGCCTCGATGAGCTATCTGGCGCTGGTGATCGATCAGGAGGGGTCAGATCGTCGGGCCACCCTGACCTTCGCTCGGCCCTGGTGACCCATGGACTTCCTGAAGGCAGCCAGGCGATGGGCTGTCGCCCATCTTCGCCGCTGCCGCTTGGCTTGATCTTTTCAGACCATCAGAGAGAGGGCCCATGAAGATTGCAGTTCTTGGTGCAGGCTCACTCGGCTGCGCGATGGGCGGCGTGCTTACCGAGGCCGGGCACGAGGTCTGGTTGATCAATCGTCATGCCGACCGGGTCGAGCACTTGCGCCGACGGGGTCTGGTGATGCGGGTCGATGGGGTTGATCGCACCGTGGCCGTGCGGGCGGCCACGCGCGCCGAGGAGGTCGGGCCGGCCGATTGGGTGCTGGTGCTGGTCAAGTCCTTTGACACCGAAGCAGCGATCGCTTCGGCCCAGGCCTTGCTCGGTCCGCAAACTTCGGTGCTGTCGCTGCAAAACGGCGTGGGCCATGAAGACATTTTGGCGCGGCATGTCGATCGCTCGCGCATCGTGGTCGGGCGCACCTATGTCGGTGGCAGTCCCCTGGGCCCCGGCCATGTGATCGCCGGCTACCAGGGCAAGGACACGCACATTGGCGAGCTCGATGGGCACCTGAGCCGGCGGGTGCAAGACCTGGCGCAGGCTTTTGGCGCAGCGGGTCTGCAAACCCAGGTCAGCACCCACATTTTGGGCACGGTGTGGGACAAGCTTTTGATCAATGTGGCCACCGGGGCGATCACCGCCATCACCGGGCTGACTTACGGACAGCTCTACCAAAGCGCTGAGCTTCAGGCCGTGGGCTTGGCGGCAGTGCGCGAGGCCATGGCGGTGGCCGCGGCCCAGGGCATTGCCTTGTCGATCACCGACCCACTGCTGGCTTGGACCAAGGCCGGCGCCGGTTTGGGCCATGACTTCAAGACCTCGATGCTGCAAAGCATCGAAAAGGGCTCCATCACCGAGGTCGATCATGTCAATGGCGCGGTGGTGCGCTTGGGCGAGCGTCTGGGGGTGGCCACGCCGGTCAACGGCACCCTGCTGGCCCTGCTCAAAGCGCTAGAGGCCACAAGCATGGCTTGAGGGCGCGTGCGTCGCAATCGGCCCTGCCGCCCGAGGTGCAGGCCTTTATACTTTGCCAATGAACCAAGTGGTACAAAAGGCATCCCGACCGACGCGCAAGCCGGGCGCAGCTCGGGTGGCGCCGCCGCGTACCCACGACCCCGATCGCACCCGGGCCGACATCTTGCAGGTGGCCATGACGGAGTTCGCCGACAAGGGCCTGAGCGGCGCACGCATCGATGCCATCGCCGATGCCACCCGCACCAGCAAGCGCATGATCTATTACTACTTCGAAAGCAAAGAAGGCCTGTACCTGGCCGTGCTCGAGGAGGCCTACCGGCGAATCCGCCGCACCGAGGGCGATTTGCAGCTGGACAATCTGCCGCCCGAGGACGCGCTGCGCCGATTGGTGGAGTTCACTTTTGATCACCACGCCGGCAACGAGGAGTTCATCCGCATCGTGATGAACGAGAACATCGAGCGCGGCAAGTACCTGTCGCAAAGCCAGATCATCGAAGACCTCAATGTGCCGGCCATCGACGCCATCGGCCGCATCTACGAGCGGGGCCGGGCCGCCGGGGTGTTTCGCGAAGGGCTCGATCCGATCGACATCCATGCCTCGATCTCGGCGCTGACCTTCTTCAATGTGTCCAACCAATACAGCTTTGGGCGGATCTTCAAGCGCGATCTGGTCACCTCGGCAGCCCGGGCGGTGCGACGGGCCAACATCGTCGAGATGCTGGTGCGCTTTGTGCGGCGCTGAAGCCGGCCCAATGTGGCCCGTGTCGCTCAAGCCAGTGGCCCAGGGTTTTCACCGATCCGCGCAAATTAACCGATTGGTACATTACCGTCTCGCCAGGCGGAAGGGGTCAGGGGCATGCTGGGAAAACTGATTGCGTCGTACTGCAAGCTGCTGTCGTGGCTGATGGTGACCTGTCTGGCCCTGATGGTGCTGCTGGTGTTCACCAACGTGGTGCTGCGTTACGCGTTCAACTCGGGTGTCACCATCTCGGAAGAGCTCTCTCGCTGGTTGTTTGTCTGGATGACTTTTCTCGGCGCTGTGGTGGCGCTGCACGAGCGGGCCCACCTGGGCACCGACACGCTGGTGTCCCGCTTGTCGATGCGGGGCAAGAAAATCTGCCTGGGTACCGGCCACCTCCTGATGCTCTGGATCTGTGCGCTGGTGCTCAAGGGGGCATGGGAGCAGGTCAAGGTCAATTTGACCTCGACGAGCGCAGCCATGGAGGCCTCGCTGGCGCTGTTTTATGCCAGTGGTGCCACATTTGCGGTGCTCGGTGCGCTGGTGCTGATCCACGATTTCCTGCGGCTCATTACCGGCCGCCTGAGCGAGGCCGAACTGGCCGGCGGCCGCGAGAGCGAAGCCGCCAGCCACCGACCGGGCCAAGCAGCCTGAGGGGCCCCGCGGCATGACGATCGCTGTTTTCCTTGGCTCTCTGCTCGCCGCCATGGCCCTGGGGGTGCCGATCGCGTTTTCGCTGCTTCTGTGCGGTGCGGCCCTGATGTGGCACCTGGACATGTTCGACGCCCAGATCCTGGCGCAGAACCTGACTGAGGGGGCCAACAGCTTTCCCCTGCTGGCCGTGCCTTTTTTCATGCTGGCCGGCGAGGTGATGAATGCCGGTGGCCTGTCGCGGCGCATCGTCAACTTCGCCCTCAGCCTGGTCGGCCATGTGCGTGGCGGCCTGGGCTATGTGGCCATCGTGGCGGCGGTAATCATGGCCGCGCTGTCGGGTTCGGCCGTGGCCGATGCAGCGGCCCTGTCGGCACTGCTGCTGCCGATGATGGTGCGCGCTGGCCATGACAAGGCCCGCTCGGCCGGTCTGCTGTCGGCCGCCAGCATCATTGCCCCTGTCATTCCGCCTTCCATCGGCTTCGTGATCTTTGGCGTGGCGGCCAATGTCTCGATCACCAAACTGTTCCTGGCCGGCATTTTTCCGGGCCTGCTGCTGGCCGCAGCCCTCTGGCTGACCTGGTGGTATCTGGTGCGCAAAGAAGACGTCACACCGCCGCCGCGCAAGAGCCTGTCTGAGGTGATCGCTGCACTCAAGGACGCCACGTTTGCGCTGGGCATGCCCTTGATCGTGATCGTCGGGCTCAAGTTCGGCGTGTTCACGCCCACCGAAGCGGCGGTCGTGGCCGCGGTCTACGCCCTGGTGGTCTCGCTGTTTATCTACCGCGAGCTGAAGTTCAGCCAGCTCTATCAAGTGTTTCTCGATGCGGCCAAGACCACTGCCGTGATCATGTTCCTGGTCGCCGCTGCCATGGTATCGGCCTGGCTGATCACGGTCGCCCAGTTGCCCGCTCAGGTGGTCAGCTTGTTGCAGCCGCTGCTGGACAACCCCAAGCTGCTGATGGCTGCCATCATGCTGCTGGTCATCGTGGTTGGTACGGCGATGGACATGACGCCCACGATTTTGATCCTCACGCCAGTGCTCATGCCCATCGTCAAGGCCGCTGGCATCGACCCGGTGTATTTCGGGGTGCTGTTCATCATCAACAACGCCATCGGCCTGATCACGCCGCCGGTGGGGACGGTGCTCAATACGGTGGCTGGCGTCGGCAAGATCAGCATGGATGCGGTCACTCGTGGCGTTTGGCCCTTCATGCTGGCTCAGTTTTTCGTTTTGTTCCTGCTGGT
>CANHBU010000180.1 GCA_947458345.1 Comamonadaceae bacterium | reverse complement strand
CCTGAGCTTTATCTCAAGCGGCTGATCGTCGGCGGCTTCGAGAAGGTCTTCGAGATCAACCGCAGCTACCGCAACGAGGGCATCAGCGTGCGGCACAACCCCGAGTTCACCATGATGGAGTTCTACGCCGCTTGGTGGAACTACCAGGACCTGATGGACTACACCGAGCAGCTCATCCGCGACGCGGCGCTCAAAGCCTGCGGCGGCTTGCAATTGAGTTACGGCGGCCAGGGCGTCGACCTGGCGCAGCCCTTCGAGCGCCTGACGATCCGTCAGGCCATTGCCAAGCACACTGAGGCCGGCGCGCATGTCGACGATGCCGCCTGGCTCATCCAAGCGCTCAGAAAGCTCGGCCTGTCCGAAGAAAAGGACCGCCTGTCGACACGCTCACTGGCCAGTCTGCAGGTGCTGTACTTCGAAGAAACGGTGGAAGAAAAACTGTGGCAGCCGACCTTCATCATGGAGCATCCGACCGAGATCTCGCCGCTGGCCCGCGCCAACGACCAGCGCCCCGAGGTGACCGAGCGTTTTGAGCTCTACATCACGGGACGGGAATTTGGCAACGGATTTTCCGAGCTCAACGATGCGCAGGAGCAGGCGGCGCGCTTTCACCAGCAGGCGCAGGCCAAGGACGCCGGCGATGACGAGGCGATGTTTTTTGACGCCGACTTCGTGCGCGCACTCGAGTACGGCATGCCGCCTACGGGCGGCTGCGGCATCGGCATCGACCGCCTGATGATGCTGCTGACCGACAGCCCCAGCATCCGCGACGTCATCTTGTTCCCGGCGCTGCGCCGCGAGGCCTGAGGCGGGCCGGGCCATCCGTAAAGGGGCGCTGTAGGCCCCAGCGTCAAGGCACCAGGCTAAGCGCATGCATGTAAGCCGGCTCGAGCATGAGATCGTCCCAGCTTGGGGCCGGCAGCTTGGGCAGCAAGGCCAGGCGGCGCAGCTCGCTCGATTCGAGCGGCTCCCACAAGCCTTGCAACTGGGCGCGCGCCAGGCCCTCGAGCAATTCGTCAACGGCCCGGCCTTCGCCCAAGCTCTGGTTGCAAAGAAGCACCATGTCGCAGCCGGCCTGCAGCGCCGCCCGCGCAGCCTCGGTGTAGCTGACTTCGCGGCCATCGATCAGGCGTGCCCCGGCCATGCTCAGATCGTCGCTGAAGATCGCGCCACCAAAACCGAGCTGCCCGCGCAGGATGTAGAGCAGCCACTTCTCGGAAAAGCCTGCCGGTCGTGCATCGACCTTGGGATAGATCACATGGGCGGGCATGACGCTGCTGAGCACGGTATTGAGCCAGCCGTAGGGCTGGGCATCGTCGGCCAGGATGGCCTTGAGGGTGCGCCGGTCGATCGGGATGTCGGTGTGTGAGTCGGCCTTGACAAAGCCGTGACCGGGGAAGTGCTTGCCGCAATTGGCCATGCCGGCCTGCAGCAAGCCATGCATCAGGCTCTTGGCCAACGCCGTCACGATACGCGGGTCGCGCTCGAAGGCGCGGTCGCCGATCACGCCGCTGCTGCCCCAATCGAGGTCGAGCACCGGGGTAAAGCTCATGTCCACGCCACAGGCGCGCAGCTCCGCGCCGAGCACATAGCCGCAAGCCGTGGCTGCGTTGCAGGCGTTCAGGGCACTGGCACCGGCCTGGCCGGCGTCGGGCGCCAGCCACATCTGGCCGAGCACACGCATGGGCGGCAAGTGGGTAAAGCCGTCGGTCTTGAAGCGCTGCACCCGCCCGCCCTCGTGATCGACCAGGATCAGCAGGTCTTGGCGGATGTCCTTGATCTGCTGGCACAGCTCGCTCAGCTGGGCCCGGTCCCGCCAATTGCGGGCAAACAGGATCACGCCACCGGTCAGCGGATGCTTGAGGCGACGCCGGTCAACAGCCGACAGCTGCAGGCCGGCGATGTCAAGAATCAGGGGGCTGTGGACGGGTGGGGCAGATTTCATGGTGGACTTTGCTCGACGATGACAAAACTCGTCGCGTAATCGGATTCATCGCTGACGCTGACCTGCGCGCTCAGGCCGCGCGCCTCGAACCAGCTTTTGAGCGGCTCGTGCAGCACGATGCCCGGCTTGCCGCTGGGCGCTTTGGCGATCTCGCACAGGCGCCAGCTCATGGGCATGCGCATGCCCAGGCCGATGGCCTTGCTAAAGGCCTCTTTGGCCGAAAAACGGGTGGCCACAAAACGCACGCCGCGCTCGGGCCAGCGCTGACTGCGCAATCGCCAGGTGGCCATTTCGGCTTCGCTGAGGATCTTGCCGGCAAAACGCTCGCCGTGGCGCTCAAGAGCGGCGCGGATGCGCCGGATGTCGCAGATGTCGGTGCCGATGCCGTAGATGCGGGCCTGCATGACTCAAGCTGGTGCGCGTTCGAAGGCCGCATCGATCACCGCCCGGTAGGCCTGCACCGTGGCGCCATAGCCCAGCTCGAGCGCATCGCCAATCAGGGCGTGGCCGATGGAGACCTCCTGCACGCCCGGTACCGAGCGCAAGAAAAGGCCAAGGTTGTCGCGATTGAGGTCATGGCCCGCATTGAGACCCAGGCCGGCCTCGGCGGCAGCGCGGGCAGACTCCACATAAAGAGCCAACACCGCCTCTTGCTCGACCGTCCCCCAGGCGCGCGCATAGCCTTCGGTGTAGAGCTCGACGCGGTCGGCACCGACCGCCCGGGCATGGCCCATGGCCTGGGGCAACGGGTCCATGAACAGGCTCACGCGCACGCCAAGGCGATGCAACTCCTCGATCACAGGCCGCAAAGCGGGCCCATCGTGCGGCAGATTCCAGCCGTGGTCGCTGGTGAACTGCTCTTGGCTGTCGGGCACGAGCGTGCACTGGTGGGGCCGAAGTTGGCGCACCAGGTCCATCAGGTTGTGAAAAGGGTTGCCCTCGATATTGAACTCGCGATCGGGCCATTGCTTCATGAGGCCGGCGATGTCGTGGGCATCGGCCGTGCGGATATGGCGCTGGTCGGGACGCGGGTGGATGGTGATGCCCGCAGCGCCCGCGCGCAGGCACAGCTCGGCCGCGCGCAGCGGGCTCGGAATGGCCAGATGGCGGCTGTTGCGCAGCAGCGCGACTTTGTTGATGTTGACGGAAAGCGCGGTGCGCAGCGGGGAGGCTGGAGACATGGGTTTAAAGCGACTGCAGGTCGTGAAACATCTGGCGCGTCTTGAGCATGGACACGCCGCAATGGTAGTGCAGCAAGGCGCGCAGCTGCCGCTTGAGCGCTGGCGCCACGGCAGCGACGGCCTGCAAGGTGTCCGAAAACCGGGACGCCTCCTGCAAGCTCTGGTGCAGCGCCAGCCACTGATCGCCGCGCAGCAGGCTGCGGTCTTCCTCGTGCGCCTGGCGCAGCCCGGCTTCGGGCACCAGCACATAGCCCTGCGCGCGCTCCAGCGGCAGCAAGCTGGCGCTTTCGCGATCGAGCATGGGCAGCAGACCGATGTCGCGCAGCAGCCAAAGCTCGAAGGTGCGCAGGGCCAGCTCCAGGGCATCGGCCTTGGGCGTGGCGAGCAATTGCACCGCCGCCGCATAGGCATCGAACAGCCGGCAGTGCGGGTCGTCGCGGGCAAGCAAACGCATGAGCAATTCATTGAGGTAGTAGCCCGACAGCAGCGCCTGGCCGGTGGGCATGACATGACCGCCCTGCCACTGCGCGGACTTGAGGTTGCGGATTTGGGCATCGCCCCCAAAATCCAGACTCAGCCCCTGCAACGGCAGCAGCACCGGCCGGAAATTGGAGCTCGGCTTTTTGGCACCGCGCGCCACCAGCGCCAGCCGGCCATGGTGGCGGGTAAAGACCTCCAGGATCAGGCTCGACTCGCTCCAGTCGTAGCGGTGCAGCACATAGGCCGGCTCATCGCTGATCCGCTGGAGCGCCACGGCCGCTCAGCCCCCAAAGCCCATGCCGGGCCGCCCCAAGCGGGCGAGCTCGAGGGACAACCAAGCACACGAAGGGGCCAGCGCGGTCATCTACTCATAGCCAAAGGAGCGCACCCGGGCGTCGTCGTCGGCCCAGCCCGATCGCACCTTGACCCAGATTTCAAGAAACACCTTGCCGCCGGTCAAGGCTTCGAGTTCCTGGCGGGCCTCGGTGCCGATGCGCTTGAGCTTCTCGCCCTTCTCGCCGATGACCATGCCCTTGTGCGAGTCGCGCTCGACCACGATGGTGGCGGCGATGCGGCGCAGGGCGCCTTCTTCCTGGTACTGATCGATGATGACCGTCGAGGTGTAGGGCAGCTCGTCGCCAGTGAGCCGGAACAGCTTTTCGCGCACGATCTCGGCGGCCATGAAGCGCTCGCTGCGGTCGGTCAGCTCGTCGGCGCCGTACATCCACGGCTGCTCGGGCAGGTATTTCTGGCAGATGGCCAGCAGGCGATCGATGTCCTTGGGGTTCTTGGCCGACATCGGCACGAATTCGGCAAAGTCGTGACGCTGCTGCATATCGCGCAGCCAAGGCGCCAGTTCGCTGCGCCGATGCACCTGATCGAGCTTGTTGGCCAGCAGCACCGCCGGCACGCCCTTGGGCAGCAGGGCGAGCACCTTGGCATCGGCCAAATTGAACTGACCGGCCTCCACCACCATGACGATGAGATCGACATCGCTGACGGCGCCCACCACCGTCTTGTTGAGCGAGCGATTCAGCGCGTTGGCATGCCGCGTCTGAAAGCCGGGCGTGTCGACAAAAACATATTGAACCGCGCCGAGCGTGCGCATGCCCGTGATACGGTGGCGCGTGGTCTGCGCCTTGCGCGAGGTGATGCTGATTTTTTGGCCCACCAGGGCATTGAGCAGGGTCGACTTGCCCACATTGGGCTTGCCCACAATGGCAATCAGGCCACAACGCTGATCGGCCAGCACTTCGGGCGCCGCATCCGAACCCACCTGAGGCGACCCATCGGGAGCGGTGTCGGCACCGACATCAGGATCGGTGCCGGGTGCGGCGTTGGGTGCGGCGTTGGGCGCAGGCCGGGGCTTGAAGGCCTGCGCGAGCAGGGCCTCGAGCTCTTGCGGGCTCTGCCCGTGCGCGTCATCGGGGGGCTTGGGAGGTGTGGCCACGGGATCCTCAGGTGGATTTGATGTGAGCCAGCATGGCCGCAGCGGCCGCCTGCTCGCCGGCCCGGCGTGAGGCGCCAAT
>CANHBU010000179.1 GCA_947458345.1 Comamonadaceae bacterium | reverse complement strand
TAACAAGTAAAAACCGGTCCGTGGACTGTTCCACTGACTGCCGATCAGGTTTTTGGGCGTCAAAGCCGCCCTTTTGCCTCAATGCCCGACACACAGGACATCAACCGCGCAAGTCCCAAGCATTGACCCGCTGCGCAAGGAGACCACGATGGGCCAGAAGATCACACCCCTGGCAGTGCAGGTGAACCTGCCCGATATTGCAAAGCCCGCCCGGGCCAGCCGCAAAGGCGAGCAAGCGGTGCTGCTGAGCCGGGCCGTTGAAAGCGAAATCATTCCAAGGCTGGTGCGCGCCCACGTCGTGGCCAGCCCCACAAACACCCCGGCCTTCACCGTCATAAAAGAAGAGGACGTCGAGCGCCTGACCCATCTCGTGCTGCATGCCGAGGACGCTGCCCTGCATGAGGCGGTGGCCGGTCTGCGCCAGCGCGGCGCCTCGCTGCAGTCCATCTTCCTGGACCTGCTCGCCCCGGTGGCCAACAAGCTGGGCGACTACTGGAATTGCGACCACTGCTCCTTTACCGAGGTCACCGTGGCCATGGGGCGGCTGCAGCAGCTGCTCAGGGCCAACAGCGCAGCTTTCGGTCTGGGTGGGGGCGTCCCTGAGGGCCAGGACGCGCAAAAGCGCATCCTGCTGCTGCCCAGCCCGGGCGAGCAACACACGTTTGGGCTGTCGCTGGTGGCCGAGTTCTTCTACCGCGCGGGCTGGTCTGTATCGACCAGCTTCATCCAGCCCAGCGGTTCGCTCTCGGCCCTGGTCGAGCGCGAGTGGTTTGACGTGGTCGGGCTCAGTCTGGGCAATGTGGCGCAGGTCGGCAAGTTAGACGACTGCATCAGGCAGATTCGCCGGGCCAGCATGAACCCCCATATTCTTACAATCGTCGGTGGCGTGGCCTTTATGCTCGAACCCGATCTGGCCGAGCAGGTCAGCGCTGACGCGGTGATCACCGATGCCCAGACCGCGCCCTCGCTGGCCCAGTCCCTTCTCAAACAGGCCAGCCTGCAGCCCTAATAGAGGCCCAGGACCCCAACATCCTCTGAATCGGACGAAAGACTCCCCATGGCCACAGAGCACACCACCCTGACCGAGAGGCGCCTTGACAAAGCGGTCGAGGTGCTATCGGGCCTGGAGCCTGATGCGCTGGCGCAGTTGCTCAGCGCCTCGGCCGACGTGGTGCTGCTGCTCGATGGCCGGGGCGTGATCGTCGACCTGGCCTTTAGCGGCGACGCGCTGATCGCCCAGGGTTGTCAGTCCTGGCGCTCCAAGGCCTGGGTCGAGACGGTGACGGTCGAGAGCCAGCCCAAAGTTCAGGCCCTGCTCAACCCTGCTCAGCAGGAGCCGGCCGCGCCCTGGCGCCATATCAACCACACCCTGCCCGATGGCAGTGATCTGCCGCTGTCGTACTCGGTGGTGCAGCTTGCTGCGACCGGAGCGGGCAAAACACGCTCGGGCCCCTACACCATCGCCTTTGGACGTGACCTGCGGCCTCAAGTGACGCTGCAGCAGCGCCTGGTCACGGCCCAGTTGTCCATGGAGCGCGACTACTGGCGCCTGCGCCAGGCTGAGACCCGCTACCGGCTGCTGTTTCAGCTGGCCAGCGAGCCGGTGCTCATTCTCGACGGCTCTCTGGACAAGATCACCGAAATCAACCCGGCCGCGCAGACTTTGCTCGGTGAGAAGTCCAACGCCACCAACCTGAACCTGAGCGACAAGCTCGAGCCCGCCAGCCTGCGCGCGCTGCGCGACATGCTCGAGCGCCTGCGCAGCACCGGCCGTGCCGAGCCGGTGCTGGTGCGCCTGAACAAGGGTCAGGAGCTGCTGGCGACCGCCTCGCAGTTCCGCGAGGACCAAACCCTGCAGTTTTTGCTGCGCCTATGCACCCAGGTCGCCACCGCACCGGCCCCTGTCGCGCACAGCGGCAGCGTGCTGCTGGCCAGCGTTATGGAACAGGCGCCCGATGCGATGGCGGTCACCGACCTCGACGGTCGGGTGCTCACGGTCAACCAGGCTTTTGTTGACCTGGCCGAGCTGGGCAATGCCGAACTGGCCCGAGGCGTGCTGCTCGACGCCTGGCTGGGCCGATCGGGCGTCGATCTGCGGGTGCTGCTGACCAATTTGCGCCAGCACGGGACCGTGCGCCTTTACGCCACGCAGATGCGCGGCCAGTTGGGCTCGACGGCCGAGGTGGAAATTTCTGCGGTGGCCATCACCGGTGGCCCAGAAAAATGCCTGGGTTTTACCATCCGCGACATGGGACGGCGCCTGGCCACGGACGTACGCGCGCCGCGCGAGCTGCCGCGTTCGGCCAGCCAGATGACCGAGCTGGTCGGCCGCATGCCGCTCAAGGACATCGTGCGCGAAACCACCGACCTGATCGAGCAGCTGTGCATCGAAGCCGCACTGCAACTGACCGGCGACAACCGCGCCTCGGCCGCCGAGATGCTGGGCCTGTCGCGCCAGAGCCTGTACATCAAGCTCAGGCGCTTCGACCTGGTCGATGGCAGCGTCGAGCCCCTGCCCGGTCCGGGCGACGCTCGCTCGAGCTGAGCTGCGGCCCGGCTCGCCGCTTGCTTCACCGGGCTGCGCCCGCTACCCTGCACCTTGAAGCAGGCTGACCCGAAACGGCGGGTCAGCCTCGGGGTGACCGGGTTGACAAGTCAACTTGGCCTGACTCGATCTGCTTTTGTGTCAATCTGAATTGACATTTTAAAATGTCTCGGTTACAACACGGCCATGGCACTTCCTGCCCTATCGGCCGTCACCGAGCTCTTCAAACCCATCACCTGGTTCCCACCCATGTGGGCGTTTGCCTGCGGGGTGGTGGCCTCGGGCGTGTCCATGGACGGACGCTGGGGCCTGGCGATCATTGGCGTGGCCTTGGCTGGCCCTTTGGTGTGCGCCACCAGTCAGGCGGTCAACGACTGGTTTGACCGGCACGTCGATGCGATCAACGAGCCACACCGGCCGATTCCCTCGGGCCGCATGCCCGGCCGCTGGGGCCTGTACCTGGCCGTCGCCTGGACGCTGGTGTCGCTGCTGGTGGCAACGGCCCTCGGACCCTGGGGCTTTGGCGCAGCGGTGCTGGGCCTGCTGCTGGCCTGGGCTTACAGCGCGCCCCCCCTGCGCCTGAAGGAAAACGGCTGGTGGGGCAATGCCGCCTGCGGCATCAGTTACGAGGGCATTGCCTGGATCACCGGCGCCGCCGTCATGGCCGGGGGCGCCATGCCGGGTGGGCAGTCCCTGGTCCTGGCTGCGCTCTACAGCGCTGGCACCCACGGCATCATGACGCTCAATGACTTCAAGGCCATCGAGGGCGACCGGCAAATGGGCGTGCGCTCGCTGCCGGTGCAACTTGGCGCGCAGCGGGCGGCCCGCGTGGCCTGCTGGTTCATGGCCGTGCCGCAGGTGGCGGTGATCGGCCTGCTGCTGCTGTGGCAGCAGCCTTATCACGCGCTCGGGGTGGCCGCCTTGCTGGTGCTCCAAGGCCTGATGATGCGCCGCTTTCTCAGCGACCCCATTGGCAAGGCGCTGTGGTACAGCGGTTTTGGCGTGCCCCTGTTTGTCGGCGGGATGATGGTCAGCGCCTTTGCCCTGCGCAATCTCGGAGGTGTGCCATGACCCAAGCCATCGGCTGGACCGGTGTGGCCCGCCTGGGCCTGGTGCAGGCCTGTATGGGCGCGGTGGTGGTGCTGACCACTTCAACGCTCAACCGGGTCATGGTGGTCGAACTTGCTTTGGCGGCGGTGCTGCCTGGCCTGATGGTGGCCCTGCACTACCTGGTGCAAATTTCCCGGCCCCGCATGGGCCACGGCTCCGATGTCGGTGGACGGCGCACACCCTGGATCATCGGCGGCATGGCGCTGCTGGCCGCAGGCGGCATGACGGCCACGCTCGGCACGGTCTGGGCGGGCTCGCACACGGTCGCCGGCCTGGCTGTGGCGCTGCTGGGATTTTTGATGATCGGCACCGGCGTGAGCGCTTGCGGCACCAACTTGCTGGTCATGTTGGCCAAATCGGTTCCGGCGCAGCGGCGGGGGCCAGCGGCCACCTTGGTTTGGATCATGATGATCGCCGGCTTTGCCATCACCGCAGGCCTGGCCGGGCGCTGGCTCGACCCCTACTCGCCCGAGCGCCTGTTGCAGGTGGCCGCCTGCATCTGCGTGCTGGCCGTGGCGATCACCACGCTGGCGGTGCTCGGCCTGGAGCGCGGTCCGGCGCCTGCAGCCGATGCGAACCCAGGCTCGACCCCCGTGGCATTCGGCCCGGCCCTGCGGCAAGTTTGGGCCGAGCCGGCCGCACGGCGCTTTACCATCTTCGTCTTCTTCTCGATGCTGGCCTACAGCGCGCAAGATCTGATCCTCGAGCCGTTTGCAGGCAGCGTCTTCGGCTACACACCGGGCTCGTCCACCCAGTTATCGGGCGTGCAGCACGGCGGTGTGCTGCTGGGCATGCTGATGGTGGCCGGCGCCGGCCTGCTGTCGGCGCGCATGCCGCAGAAAGCCTGGGCGCGCGCCATCGGCTCCCTGCGCGGCTGGACCGTCGGCGGCTGCCTGGCTTCGGGACTGGCCATGGCCGGCCTGGCTTTGGCCGGCCTCGTGGGCAGCGACTGGCCGCTCAAAACCAATGTCTTCCTGCTCGGCGTGGCCAATGGTGCGTTTTCCATCGGGGCCATTGGCTCCATGATGCGCATGGCTGGCGAGGGCCGTTCGTCGCGCGAGGGCGTGCGCATGGGGCTGTGGGGCGCGGCGCAGGCGCTGGCCTTTGGCATCGGGGGTCTGCTGGGCACCCTGGCCAGCGACATCGCCCACTGGCTGCTGGCCGCTCCGGGGTCGGCCTACGCCAGCGTGTTTGCGCTGGAGTCCTGCATGTTCTTCGTATCGGCGGCGCTGGCCTGGAATATCCGCCTGGTGACCCAGCAGACATCGGCGAGCACCGAATCGCCACGCACTCCAGAACCCAGAGCGGCGGCCATGCAAGTGGCCCATGAAACCTGAGCACCCAACCGCAGCACGCTGCACCGACCTGACCCGAAAGGCTCAAGCATGACTTCCCCAGACCTCTTTGATACCGTGGTGATTGGCGGCGGCCCGGCCGGTGCCACAGCCGCGCAAGAGTTGGCGCAGCGCGGGCACCGCGTGCTCCT
>CANHBU010000178.1 GCA_947458345.1 Comamonadaceae bacterium | reverse complement strand
GCTGGCGCAGCTGCGCCACCTGCTCGAAACCGCGGGCAAAACGCTGCACCGCAGCGTCGGCCAGTTCGAGCAATTGGCCCACGATGCGGTCACGCACTGCATCAAGGTCGGGCGTACGGCGCTTTTGCACCTCGCCCAGGCGATGCTCGAGCGCCTCGACCAGCAGGCGCCGGCGGCCCGGGTTGTCGAGCAGATCGTCTTGCAAATAGGGGTTGCGCTGCACCACCCAGATGTCGCCCAGCACCTCGTAGAGCATGCGGGCCGAACGACCGGTGTGCCGCTCCGAGCGCAACTGGGTCAGCAGACTCCAAGCCTGCGTCCCGAGGACCCGGATGACCACTTCCCGGGCCGAAAACGAGGTGTAGTTGTAAGGAATCTCGCGGATGCGGGAGCGCTCCGCGCCTTCGGCCAGGCCTGTGGGCTCGGCCATCGCGGTAAGAAGGTGGGGCGAAGCAGGGGCGTTCATGTGCGGCAATCCGCAAGGGCCGGGCCAGTCGCAGCATCTGCTGACCGGACGGCATGGGAGGAATTGATGATGTTACCGCAGCACCCGCTCGCGCCGGCGCGACGCTGGCAGAGACCCACTGCGCTGCGGGGCATGGCCTTCAGCGGCGCCAAAGTCCCAGCAAGATCATCTGGGTCAGCGCCGAAGCGGCCACCAGGGCCGCATACACCAGGACTTTGCCGGGCGAGACAAAAAACAGGCTGGCCGCCACCACCAAGCCATTGACCAGCAGACCCCACAAAAAGCGCCGCTGCCAACCCATGCGCGCCGGCGCCACCCGCTGGCCGACCAGCCGGGGGGCGAGCAGCGCCATCAACAAGGCCAGCGCCGCTGCCGGAGCCAAGAGGTTAAGCCCGTGAACCGCCCAAAGATAGACCGTCATGCTGCCAAAACCCGCTCAATGCCTGCCCTATGGCAATGAGAGATGGGACTCAAGATACAAGCTTGAAAACACAGGATTGAAGACATAGGACCGAAAAATGGGACCGAAAAACCTGAAAGCTAGGGCTCAAATACGTACGCTCAAACGCCAACATGCACGCTCAGGGCAAGCGCGGTGCGCCGGGGCGAGCCGTGCAGGGTGGCCCCGCGCCATCATCGCGCCATCATCGCGCATATGCCAACCTAATGCAGAGCAAGGACCGAGCAAGTGCCGACCCCACTGGCCACCGTCAAGACGGCAACGCCGGGCCAGAAAATAAGGGTAAACCTGGATTCGCCAATCAAGATGTCAATTTAAATTGACAGATCTGATCGACAAATTTGCCTAAACTCGCGCCAAATTTATAATCTCGCCATGCCAGTCTGGGCCCTTGGGCTGAACCATCACACGGCACCGCTAGACCTGCGCGGCAGGTTTGCCTTCGCCATCGACCAAGTCGCGCCGACGCTGCAGGGGCTGCGCGCGTCCCTGAGCCGCCAGCCAGAGGCGACCTTGCTGTCGACCTGCAACCGAACTGAAATTTACTGCGCCGGCGAGCGCGCCGAGATCGACAGCACCCTGCAGTGGCTGGCCAGCAGCGGCGGCGTGGGCAGCGAGGCGCTGCGCGAGCACACCTACGCCCTGCACGATGCCGATGCCGCCCGCCACGCCTTTCGGGTCGCCAGCGGACTGGACTCCATGGTGCTGGGCGAGCCGCAGATCCTGGGTCAGATGAAAGATGCCGTGCGCGCAGCCGATGAGGCCGGCGCCATGGGCACCACGCTGCACCAGCTGTTCCAGCGCTCCTTTGCAGTGGCCAAGGAAGTGCGCACCAGCACCGAGGTGGGCTCGCACAGCATCAGCATGGCGGCAGCGGCGGTGCGGCTGGCCTCCCAAATCTTCGAAGACCTGGGGCGCATCCGGGTGCTGTTCGTGGGCGCCGGTGAAATGATCGACTTGGCCGTCACTCACTTTGCCGCCAAAAACCCCAAGACCATGGTGATCGCCAACCGCACCCTCGAGCGCGGTGAACGGCTGGCCGAACGCTTCGGCGCCGACGTGATGCCGCTGGCCGATTTGCCAGGGCGGCTGGGCGAATTTGACGCCGTCATCAGCTGCACCGCCAGCACCCTGCCCATCATCGGGCTGGGCGCGGTCGAGCGGGCGCTCAAGCAACGCCGGCGCAAGCCCATGTTCATGGTCGATCTGGCGGTGCCGCGCGATATCGAGCCCGAGGTCAAAAAGCTGCAGGACGTGTACCTGTATACCGTAGACGACCTGGCCCGCGTCGTGCAAACCGGCAAGGACAACCGACAGGCCGCTGTCGCGCAGGCCGAGGTCATCATCGATGCTGGCGTGCAAAACTTTTTGCATTGGATGCGCCAACGCGCAACCGTGCCCCTGATCCAGCAGCTCAATGCCCAGGCCGATGAATGGCGCACCGCCGAGCTGGCCCGGGCGCGCAAGCTGCTGGCCAAGGGCGAGTCGGTCGATGCCGTGATGGAGGCGCTGTCGCGGGGCTTGACCCAAAAGATGCTCCACGGCGCGATGGCCGAGCTGCACGGCAGCCAGGCCGAGGAGCTCGAGCACACGGCGCAAACCGTCAGCCGTCTGTTCCTGCGCGGCCAAGGCCCGCGCGACCCCAACGGCCTTTAGCAAAGGCAGCCCAGCTCGGGCCAGCGCTGCGGCCAGCCGAACTGGCCCACCCACGACGCGATGAAAGAATTTCTCCGCCAGACCCTGGAGCGCCAATTGGCCCGGTTGCAAGAGCTCGACGCCCTGCTGTCGGCTGCCGACGTGGTCAACGACCTCGAGCGCTTTCGCAAGCTCACGCGCGAGCATGCGCAATCGTCGGCCCTGGCCGAGGCCTACCGGCGCCTGACCCAGCGCCAGGGCGAGCGGCAGCAGGCGCACGAGATGCTGGCCGACCCACAGCTGGGCGAGCTGGCGCGCGAGGAAATCACGGCGGCCGAGCAAGACATTGCCGAGCTGGAAAAACAGCTGCAACTCATGCTGATCGCCAAAGACCCGGACGATGCCCGGCCGGCCTTGCTCGAAATACGCGCCGGCACGGGCGGCGACGAGTCGGCCCTGTTTGCCGGTGACCTGCTGCGCATGTACACCCGCTACGCGCAGCGTTGCGGCTGGCAGTGCGAACTCATCAGCACCTCGCCGGCCGAGCTCGGCGGCTACAAAGAGGCGGTGCTGCGCATCGAGGGGCCGTGCGATGCACAAGGCATCGGCGCCTACGGCAAGCTGCGCCTGGAGTCCGGCGGTCACCGGGTGCAACGCGTGCCCGCCACCGAGGCGCAAGGTCGCATACACACCAGCGCCTGCACGGTAGCCGTGCTGCCCGAGCCCGATGAGGCGCAAGCGGTCAAGCTCAATCCGGCCGAGCTGCGCATCGACACCTATCGCGCCTCGGGCGCGGGCGGCCAGCATGTCAACAAAACCGACTCGGCCGTGCGCATCACCCACCTGCCCACCGGCATCGTGGCCGAATGCCAGGACGACCGCAGCCAGCACCGCAACAAGGCGCGCGCCCTGCAAGTGCTGCTGGCGCGCATCCAGGACAAACAGCGCAGCGAGCAGTCGGCCAAAGATGCCGCCTTGCGCAAGGGGCTGGTGGGCAGCGGCGATCGCAGCGACCGGATCCGCACCTACAACTTCCCGCAAGGCCGGCTCAGCGACCACCGCATCAACTTGACCGTCTACAAGCTCGATCAGGTCATGGAGGGCGATCTGGGCGATGTGATCGACGCGCTGCAGGTGGCCCGCGGGGCCGAACTGCTGGCCGAGCTCGAAAACGCGGCGCCATGACCTTGGCACAGGCCATGCAATGGGCCGAGCGGGCGGGTCTGCAGGCGCTGGACGCGCGCCTGCTGCTGCTGCACCTGCTCGGACGGCCCCACGATCGGGCCTGGCTTTACGCCCATGACGACCAGGCCTTGCCCCCAGAGCTCATCGCGCCGTTTCAGGCCTTGTGCGAGCGGCGCCAAAGCGGCGAGCCGCTGGCCTACCTGACAGGGGAAAAGGAGTTTTTCGGCCTGCCCCTGCGGGTCGACCGCCGGGTGCTCATCCCCCGGCCGGACACCGAAACACTGGTGCAGTGGGCGCTGGATTTGCCCCTGCCCAGCACCGCGCGCGTGATCGATCTGGGCACCGGCAGCGGCGCGATCGCGCTGGCCCTGAAGGACCAGCGCCCGCACTGGCAGGTCAGCGCCGTCGATGCCAGCGCCGACGCCTTGCAGGTGGCCCAGGCCAACGGGCAGGCCCTGGGCCTGGCGGTGCACTGGCAAGAGGGCCACTGGCTGGCTCAGACCCAAGGCACTTTCGACCTGATCGTGGCCAATCCGCCCTATATCGCCCTGGGCGATGCGCATCTGGCTGCGCTGGCGCACGAGCCGCAGTCGGCTCTTACGGCGGGCGCGCAGGGGCTAGACGACCTGCGCAGCATTTGCGAGCAGGCGCCTGAGCGCTTGGCGGGCAGCGGCTGGCTTGTGCTCGAACATGGCCACGACCAGGCTCAAGCTGTGCGCGCGCTCTTGCACAAGGCCGGCTTGCAGCAGGTGCAAAGCCGCCGCGACCTGGCCGGTATTGAACGCTGCAGCGGTGGGCGCCAGCCCTGAGCTCGCCCCAGCGCTGTTGGGGGCATGAGCCAGGACCGATAATCGTGGAAAGATTCATTTGGAGGGCAGACCATGAACGAAATTCAGCAACGCATCGACCAGATCGTCCAATCGAGCGACGTCGTCCTATTCATGAAAGGCACGGCGCAGTTCCCCATGTGCGGCTTTTCGGGTCGCGCCATTCAGATTCTCAAGGCCTGTGGCGTGAGCCGGCCGGCCACCTTTAATGTGCTCGAAGACGAGGCCGTGCGTCAGGGCATCAAGCAATACAGCAACTGGCCCACCATTCCCCAGCTGTACATCAAGGGCGAATTCGTCGGCGGCTCGGACATCATGATGGAGATGTACGAAAACGGCGAGCTGCAGCAGCTGCTCGGCGGCGCCTCGAACTGATCGAGGCGGCCGGTTCAAGCCAGCGGTCAGACACCCGATCGCCCCCCCGCTCGGCCCCCCTTTGGCCACACCCCTCATGGGTGTAACCGCTGCGAGCCCCGGCGTCGGGCCGCCCCTTGCGCTCGCGCTTGAGGCGGGCGCTGCGTTCGGCCGGCGTTCCGCCCGAGCCGCCGGGCCGCACCTTGGGCGCGGGGCTGCGCGGCGCGGCTTT
>CANHBU010000177.1 GCA_947458345.1 Comamonadaceae bacterium | reverse complement strand
CGTGCAGGTTGACGAGTTTTTTGACCAATGCCAGCCCGATGCCCAGCCCGCCTTGCTGCCGATCGACGCCGCGCTCGGCCTGTGAAAACAGCTCGAAGGCATGCGCAAGCGTGCGGCTGTCCATGCCGATGCCGTCGTCGATCACCTGCACCTGAACCGTGTCGGCATCGATTTCGGCGCAGACGCGGATGTTTCCGCCCGCGGGCGTGTACTTGGCCGCGTTGTGCAGCAGGTTGGACAGAATTTGCACCAGCCGCTCGCCATCGCCGCGCACGCTCAGGCGATGCGGCGGCAGTTGCAACTGCAGCACGTGCGACTGGCTTTGCAGCATCGGCTGCACTTGTTCGATCGCTTCGTGCACCAGCGGGCGCAGATCGAGCGCTCGGCTGTCGATCTCGATGAGCCCGCGGCTGACCCGCGATGTATCGAGCAGGTCATCGATGAGTCCGCGCATGTGGCGCACCTGACGGGTGATGACCGCGCTGGTGTCGGCCATGCTCGCCGGCGAGGTGCCCGCTCGCCCCAGCATTTCTGCGGCCATCGCGATCGGCGCCAGCGGGTTGCGCAGTTCGTGGGCCAGCATGGCCAGAAACTCGTCCTTGTGGGTGTTGGCGCGCTGCAGCGCCTTCTCGGCCAGCACGCGCTCGCTGATGTCGAGGGCCACCACCACCGCGCCATCGATGGCCCCGTCCGAGTCTCGGGTGGGCTCGGCCGAGACCAAAAAGGTGCCTCGGCTGCGGCCATCTGCCGGTGAGGTGATCTCGAGCACCTCGCGCACCACCTGCCCACGCAGCGCGCGCACCAGCGGCCACTGGGAGCCGCGCAAAAGCTGGCCATCGCGCGGCCCGCCATCGGCCCAACGCCCGACCCACTTGATGCTGGAACGGGCGCGCAGATCGCCCCAGAGTTGGCGGGCGGTCGAGTTAAGCAAGGTGGTGCGCTGCTGGCGATCGACCACCATCACCGCCGCCGGTGTGGCCTCGACCATTGCGGCCAGGCGGTTGCGCTCGATCTTGGCCCGCCGAGCCGCTTCCTGGGCTTTGTGTTCGCTGTGTTGCAGCCGCTGCGCCGCCTGGGTCTGCTCGGTGATGTTTTTGAGCAGCACAGCAAGCTGGCGGCTGCCCGGCCCGCCGATACGCATGATCCAGGCTTCAAATGCGCGGTCGGCCGAGCGAAGCCTGACGGTGGTGTGCAGGGTCTGACCGCTGGCCAGCACGCTTTCAAACGCCCGTGGCCAGAAAGACTCGCGCTGCTCAACGATCTCCGAGATGCGCCGCCCGACCACTGCCCGCAGACCCGAATGGGTTTCATAGGCCGGGTTGGCTTCGAGGTAGCGGTAGTCGGGCTGCTCGCCATCGACGGGCTCGAGCATTTCCACCCGGCAAAAGCCCAGGTCCATGGCGTAGATCACCCCGGCATAGTCCATGCGCTCGCGCCAGCGCGCTTGCATATGGGCCAGGGTGCCGATCAGCAGCACGCCGCTGGTGCGGCCTTGCTCGCCTTGCAGAGGATGCAGGCAGCAGGGTTGGCGCGCGCTGCCGCCTGGCCGGCGTCTTAGGGGCAGCCTGTGGGCGGCGTCGTGCAGCTCCAAGGCCCGACCGGTCTGCATCACCTGCTGCACGTCGGGCGCGAGCGAGGCCCCGAGCTCAGCGGCGGTGCATGCGAAGGCCGCTTCAGCGCAGCTGGCCAGGACCTGGTTGAAGGTGGGCGCCAACTGGCCTTGCCACCACAGCATCATGGGCATGGGGCTGGCCTGGCACAGCTGCTGCGCTGCGGCCAGGGCGGCGCAGACCGGGGCATCTGGGGCGCCGGTCAAGGCATCGGTGGTTTCGCTGGGAAGGTACACATGGGCCCCTGTGCGCGCCAATGAGGGCCTGGGATCAGGCCGCTGCGCTTGGGGTGGGCCGTATTCTCGATCAGGAAGGGCATTTGCGGACAGCTCATCCGTGGCATGGCGCGCCGAAGTGGTCAGGTCATGGCCTTGCCGTCTGTACTTGATTTTGTCCTCGACCTTGCCCCTCGAATAGTTTAGAACTAAACTATTTTCATCGAAGGGTTGCCGCGCCGCAGCAACCGCACCAGGAGTTGTCATGAAGATCGTCTGCATGGGCGGAGGGCCGGCTGGCCTGTACTTTGCGCTGTTGATGAAGCAGCTCGATCCCGCGCACGCGATCACGGTGGTCGAGCGCAACAAGCCTTATGACACCTTTGGCTGGGGCGTGGTGTTTTCCGACGCCACCATGGAAAACATGCGACTCTGGGACACGTCGACGGCCGATGCGATCGAGCAGGCCTTCAACCACTGGGACGACATCGAGCTGCTGTTCAAGGGCCGCGCCATCCGTTCGGGCGGCCATGGCTTTGTGGGCATTGGGCGCAAGAAGCTGCTCAACATCTTGCAGGCGTGCTGCGAAGCGCTGGGCGTCGAGTTGGTGTTCGAGAGCGAGGCCGACAGCGATCTGGACTTTCCCGACGCCGATCTGGTGGTCGCCTGCGATGGTGTCAACTCGCGCGTGCGCAGCCGCTACGAGCAGGTGTTCAAGCCCGACATCGTGACTCGGCCCAACCGCTTTATCTGGCTGGGCACGCACAAGCTCTACGATGCCTTTACCTTCCTGTTCGAAAAGACCGAGCACGGCTGGTTCCAGGCCCATGTCTACAAGTTCGACGAGAACACCACCACCTTCATCGTTGAATGCCCCGAGTCGGTCTGGCTGGCCCACGGGCTCGACCGGGCCGATCAGGAGCAATCGATCGCGTTTTGCGAGCAGGTGTTTGCGGCCAACTTGCAGGGCGCCAAGTTGATGACCAATGCGCGCCACCTGCGCGGCTCGGCGTGGCTCAATTTCCAGCGCGTCGTCTGTGACCACTGGTGGCTGCGCAACGAGCAGGGCAGCCATGTGGTGCTGATGGGCGATGCGGTGCACACCGCACACTTTGCGATTGGCTCGGGCACCAAGCTGGCGATCGAAGATGCGATCGAGCTTACGCGCCAATTCAAGCGCCTGGGCGATCAGCCCGCGCACCTGCCCGATGTGCTCAAGGCCTACCAGGAGGCCCGGCGGGTGGAGACGCTGCGCATCCAGAACGCGGCCTGGAACGCGATGGAGTGGTTTGAGGTCTGCGGCAGCCGCTACTGCGACCAGCTCGAGCCCGAGCAGTTCATGTACTCCATGCTCACCCGCAGCCAGCGCATCAGCCACGAAAACCTGCGCCTGCGCGACAAGGCCTGGCTTGAAGGCTATGAGACCTGGTTTGCCCAGCGCGCAGGCGTGCAGGTGACAACGGGCAAGCCGCCGCCGCCGATGTTCACGCCTTACACCGTGCGCGGCGTGACGCTTAAAAACCGCATCGTCGTCTCGCCCATGGCGCAGTACTCTGCCGTCGACGGGCAGGTGGGCGACTACCACCTGGTGCATCTGGGCGCGCGCGCCATGGGCGGCGCTGCCCTGGTGGTGGCTGAGATGACTTGCGTGAGCGCCGAAGGCCGCATCACCCCGGGCTGCCCGGGGCTGTACCGGCCCGAGCACACCGACGCTTATGCGCGCATCGCCCAGTGGATCCATGCCCATACCGATGCCAAGTTCGGCATCCAGATCGGCCATGCCGGCGCCAAGGGCTCGACCCGCCGCGCCTGGGACGGCATCGATCAGCCCCTCCCCGAGGGCGGGAGCGAGCCGAACTGGCCGCTGATTTCGGCATCGGCGCAGCAGTATTTGGAGGGCGTGAGCCAGTCTTCGCGCGCCATGACGCGCGTCGATATGGACCAGGTGCGTGAGCAGTTTGTTGCCAGCACGCGCGCGGCGGCGCAGGCCGGTGCCGATTGGCTCGAGCTGCACTGCGCGCACGGCTATTTGCTGTCGAGCTTTATTTCGCCGCTGACCAATCGGCGCAGCGACGAATACGGCGGTAGCTTGCAAAACCGCCTGCGCTATCCGCTGGAGGTGTTTGCCGCTGTGCGTGCGGCCTGGCCCGAGCAGCGGCCCATCTCGGTGCGCATTTCCGCGCACGACTGGGTCGAAGGCGGCATCACCCCCGAGGACGCGGTGCACATTGCGCGCGCCTTCAAGCAAGCCGGCGCCGATCTGATTGACTGCTCATCGGGGCAGGTGAGCAAGAAGGAAAAGCCGGTCTATGGGCGGATGTTCCAGACTCCCTTTGCCGACCGCATCCGGCAGGAGGCAGGCATTGCCACCATCGCGGTCGGGGCGATCAGCGAGGCCGACCATGCCAACAGCATTTTGGCTGCCGGACGGGCCGACTTGTGCGCGGTAGCCCGGCCCCACCTGGCCAATCCGGCCTGGACTCTGAGCGAGGCGGCCAAGATTGGCTATGCGCCGCTGGCCTGGCCGCGCCCCTACCTGTCGGCCAAGGCGCAGATGGAGGCCAATTTCCAGCGCGAGAAAAGCGCGCAGGCCGGCAAATAACCAGGAGCACCTTGTGAGCATCGACCCCGGCCTGCTGGCAGGCAACCGCAAACCCATGGCTGGCTATGCCGCCACCCATTTTCGCTGGCAGGTCAGTGAGCGCGTGGCCACCATCACGCTCAACCGGCCCGAGCGCAAGAACCCCCTGACCTTCGAGTCCTATGCCGAGTTGCGCGATCTGTTTCATCAACTCAAATGGGCCGACGATGTGCGGGCCGTGGTCATCGTCGGTGAGGGCGGCAATTTCTGCTCTGGCGGCGATGTGCACGAGATCATTGGCCCGCTCATTGCGCTCAAGGCTCCCGAGCTGTTGATGTTCACCCGCATGACCGGTGAGCTGGTCAAGATGATGCGGGTGTGCCCGCAGCCCATCGTGGCAGCGGTCGATGGCGTGTGCGCCGGGGCCGGGGCGATCTTGGCCATGGCCAGCGACATGCGCCTGGGCACCGCGCGCAGCAAGACGGCCTTCCTGTTCAACCGGGTGGGCTTGGCCGGTTGCGACATGGGCGCTTGTGCTTTGCTGCCGCGCATCATCGGCCAGGGGCGGGCCAGCGAGCTGCTCTACACGGGCCGCGCCATGGCTGGCGAAGAGGCCGAGCGCTGGGGTTTTCTCAACCGCCTGTGCGCGCCCGAGGACTTGCTCGCGCAGGCGCAGGCGTTGGCCGCCGATTTGGCCAGCGGGCCGGCCTTTGCCAACGGCATCACCAAGACCATGCTGCACCAGGAATGGGCCATGACGATCGAGCAGGCCATCGAGG
>CANHBU010000176.1 GCA_947458345.1 Comamonadaceae bacterium | reverse complement strand
GATGCGCCCCTGGCCGTCCTTGACTTCATAGGGCAGTCGGCAGGCCTGCGAGCAGTCGCCCCGGTTGGCGCTGCGGCCGGTGTGGGCATGGCTGATGTAACACTGCCCGCTGTAGGCCACGCACAGCGCGCCGTGGATGAAAAACTCCAGCAGGCAGCGCTCGGGGTCGATCACATCGCGGATGGCGGCGATCTGCGGCAGCGTGAGCTCGCGCGCCAGCACCAGTTGGGACAGTCCGGCGTCTTGCAGAAAGCGGGCTTTTTCGGGGGTGCGAATATCGGTTTGGGTCGAGGCGTGCAACTGAATCGGCGGCAGGTCCATTTGCAGGATGCCCATGTCTTGGATGATGAGGGCGTCGACGCCCGCGTCGTAGAGCTGCCAAATCAGCTTGCGGCAGGGTTCGAGCTCGTCGTCTCGCAAGATGGTGTTGACCGTGGCAAAGACCCGGCCACCAAAGCGGTGCGCGTGGTCGGCCAGCCGGCCCAAGTCGCTCACGTTGTTGTCAGCGGCGGTGCGCGCACCGAATGAAGGCCCGCCGATGTAGACCGCATCGGCCCCATGGTTGAAGGCTTCGATGCCGATGTCGGCCGAGCGGGCCGGCGCGAGGAGCTCGATGTGGTGCTGGCGCATGGTCGAAGGAGCGGGGTCAGAAACCCCTGATTATCGGTGCCTGACCCCAATTCATGTCGCTTTGGGTCATCGTGAGCCCAGTTTCGTCGTCGCGCGGCATGAATCGTCGATCGCCCAAGCCCGAGTTCACGCCAGGTAGGTGCCGGCCAGTTGCAGCACCTGTCCGCCCGTGCCGATCTTGAAGCGGGCCAGGCCGGCGCTGCGCACGGTGTTGACGCCGCCCAGATCGAGCCGGCGCACGCCGCGCGCGCGCAACTCCAGCATCGCGCGCCAGAGCAGCAGGTTGTGGGCGTTGAGTTCTCGGCCCTTTTCGCTGGACCAGCCCACTTGGTAGCTTGCGGCCTGGCCATGAATGAGGAACATCATGGCAGCGACCCGCTCGCGGCCGAGGTCGGCGCGCAGGCTGAGCACGCATTGGGCGGGTTGCTGGCGCGAGCCGATATAGGGCTCGTAAAAGTTCAATGGCAGGCCGGCCAGGCCTTTGCTCTGGCGCTGCTCGCCCTCTTGATCCAGCAGCCATCGGTACTGACCCGGGTTGGTGCCGATGCGGTGCACGGTCAGTTCGCTGGCCTCTGCGGCCACCAGCCGATTTCGCCATTTGCCCTCCAGTGTGGCGCGCATCTCGTCGGCCTCAGGCTCGAGATCGACCACCACCGTGGCATAGCCCGTCATGACCCGCCGCCAGGACTTGAGGCCGTGCGCCTGATCCGGTGTTTCTTCCGGGGTGAGCAGCAAAAAGCGCAGGCCGCGCAAGGGCAGGCTCGCCCGCAAGGCGCGGTGGGCGCGGGCCTTGTCAGATGCATCGAGTGCGGCCAGCCAAAGCGGGCCGCGTGAGCACAGCGACACACTGGCCACTGGGCCGAATCGGCGAACGATGAATTGGGCCAGAGCCACGGGTGTGCCGTCCTGCTCGATGCAGGCGCGCAGCACCGGCACGCCCAGCAGGCGCATGGTTGAGCCGTAGGCCCAGTCCTGCTGCAAGGCGCCAGCGATCTGACTGTGGGCCGCGTCCCAGTCGCGCTGCTCGAAGGTGTCCCAGCTCGCTTTCATCGGCCTAAAATCGGGGCAACATGGCCCATCGATGGATCAGCGCCCTCAAAACAAGCAAGCCCCAAGAGGTGATGGGCCAGCGCATCGCCGAACCTCGTCCCACCCTGTGGGCCGCGGTCTGGGTGATGGTGTACCTGGGTCTGCCGGTGATGGCTTTGGGCATGTGCGTCGATGGCTTGGTGCAGCTGTTCACCGGACACTGCACCGGGTTTTGGTGCTGGTTCTGATCCTGCGCATGAGCTCGATGTTAGCGCGGCTGGGTCGCTCCCCGCTGGGCCTGGCCTTGCTCCTGGTGCCAGCGCTGGCGCAAAGTTTTTCTTTTGTCGCATTGGGCGATATGCCCTATGGCCCGCCGAGCACTGCCTATCCCCCTTATCGTCAGCTCATTGGGTCGATCAATGCGCACAAGCCGGTGTTTTCCATCCATGTGGGGGACATCAAATCGGGGGGCACACTTTGCTCTGATGAGGAATTTGCCGCCCAAAGAGCGCACTTCGATCAATTCGATCCGGCTGTGATCTACACGCCGGGCGACAACGAATGGACCGATTGCCACCGGCCCAGCAACGGCAGCTATTGGCCCCAAGAGCGGCTGGGCGCCCTTAGGGACTTGTTTTTTCCAGCCAGGCGCTCGCTGGGCGTCAGGCCAATCGCGCTGCAAAGCCAGTCCGACTTGATGCCCGCGCACGCCCAGTTTGTGGAAAACCGGCGCTGGCTGCACGCAGGCGTGCTCTTTATGACGGTGCACGTCGTGGGCAGCAACAACAATATGCAGACCGATGTGCCCGGAGCTATGGAGGAGTACATGCGGCGCGATGCGGCCAATGTGGCCTGGATCCAGGCCGGCTTCGAATACGCCCGCCGCACCGGCGCGCGGGCAATCGTGCTGGCCATGCAGGCCAATCCGCTGCTCGGACGCAATCTATTTGAGCCTTTTCCGAGCAGCTCGGGGTTTCGCAGCAGCATAGGCCAGACGCTTTTGCCCCTGGCCGCAGCGGCGCAATTGCCGCTCTTGCTGATCCACGGCGACAGCCACCGCTATCGCATGGACCGGCCCTTTCGCTTCAACGGTCAGCCCCTGCAACACCTCATTCGGCTCGAGGTGCCCAGCGATTCCAGGGCCTGCCTGATCAGTGTGGACCTGACGCAAAACCCGCCCTTTGTGGTCCGCCTGATTGAGCCGGGCAGCCTCCCCTGAGGGCGCTCGGCCAGCGGGGCAGGCGGTTCACAAAAATTAATGTGACTCTGACCCCGATTTATTCAATCTTGGCTTTGGCGCGCAGATCTTCTTGGTACTTCCCGAGCTTTTGCTGGGTCATCTGCTGCTGCAGCTGCGGTTTGACCTGATCAAAGGCGGGGATCTGCGGTGTGCGAACGTCGTCGAGGCGGATGACGTGCCAGCCGAACTGGGTCTTGATCGGCGCATCGGTGGTTTGGCCTTTGCTGAGCTTGACCATCGCCTGTCCGAATTCGGGCACGTAGCTGTCCGGTGTGGACCAGTCGAGGTCACCGCCGTTGGCGCCCGATCCGGGATCCTTGGACTGCTTCTTGGCGATGTCTTCGAACTTGCCGCCCTTCTTGAGTCTGGCGATGATGGCTTTGGCTTCGGCTTCCTTCTCGACCAGGATGTGGCGGGCCTTGTATTCCTTGGCGCTGTTGGCCGCCACGAATTTGTCGTACTCGACCTTCATTTCGGCGTCGGTGACGGGGTTCTTTTTCTGGAAGTCGCTAAACAACTCGCGGATCAGGATGCTCTGGCGGGCCAGTTCCATTTGGTTGCGAAAGTCTTCGCTCTGGGCCAGCCCCTGCTTGTCGGCTTCTTGCATGAAGATCTCGCGGGCGATGACTTCGTCACGCAACTGGCCCTGCATCTCGGGCGTGACCGGGCGACCTGCGCGCTCGATCTGGGTGGCCAGCGCGTCCAGACGGGTTTTAGGAACGGCCTTGCCGTTGACGATGGCCAGGTTTTGGGCCAAGGCGGTACCAGCGGTCAGGGACAGAAGGCTGGCCAGCGCGAGGGCTTTGAAGGCGGTGTGTTTCATAGCGGTTCTGAGGTTCTAAAGGTTCGGATGGGAGGCAAAAAAACGAGAAAGTCGTTAAAAACGGGGGTTTTAGCTGGCGTTGGGGGCTGCGCTTGGGGGGGCTGGAGCGCTGTCGGGGCGCCGATCGATGGTTTCGATGGCCAGGGCATGAAGCCCGCGATCCAAAAAATCTTGCAGCGCATCATACACAAGGCGGTGGCGGGCGAGGCGGCCCATGCCCGCAAAGCGCTCGCAGCCGATGCGCACCCGAAAGTGCGTGCCATAGCCGGCATCACCTGCGCCGGCATGACCGGCGTGGGCAGCGCTTTCATCGATCACTTCAAGCTCGTAGGGAGTCAGGCGCTCGATCAATCGGGCGCGCAACTCGCTGGCTCGCGGCAGGAGCGCTGCGGTCATGGTTTGCCCTCGCCTGGCGGCTCATCGGTTTGCAGGTACTTGTTCAGATACAAAGCCTGGGCCAGCACGAAGGCAAACATCAGACCCATGCCGCCAAAGAGCTTGAAGTTGACCCAGGCGCTGGTCGAAAACGAGTAGGCCACCCACAAATTGAGTGCGCCCATAAAGCTGAAAAACGCCATCCAGGCCTGATTGACGCGCAGCCAGACGGCATCGGGCAGGCTCATTTGTGAGCCCATCAGGGCCCGGATGCCGTTTTTGCCAAGCAACTGGCCGATCAGCAACCCGCCTGCCATGGCCCAGTACAGCAGCGTTGGCTTCCATTTGATGAAGGTTTCGCTGTGAAAGTAGATGGTCGCGCCGCCAAGCACGACGACCAGAGCCAGGCTGACCCAAAGCATGGTGTCGATTTTTTGGCCACGTGCCATCAGGATCGCAATTTGCGCGAGCGTGGCCGCAATCACCACCACGGTGGCCAGCAGCACGGGCGCTTCGGCAGGGCCCACGACCGAGCCGGCCACCATGAAGCCCAGGTAATGGCTGGCGGTGGCAGCGGCCCATTCGGGCTGGCCTTCGGCGTACTTAAACATGCCGAAAAACAGCAAGATGGGTAAAAAGTCGAGCAGCAGTTTCATGGGGCGCGATGATAAGCGGGCTGATTCAGTCGGCCGAACGCGGCTTGAAATCCAGCGAGGCCGAATTCATGCAGTAACGCAGGCCCGTCGGCGCTGGCCCGTCGGGAAACACGTGGCCCAGGTGGGCGCCGCAGTCGGGGCAATGCACTTCGGTGCGCACGCCCAGCCACAGTGATCGGTCCTCCTGGGTTTCAATAGCATCCGGTGCAATGGGGGCAAAGTAGCTCGGCCAGCCCGAGCCGGAATCGAATTTAGTGCTCGAGTCAAACAGGGGCTTGCTGCAGCAGATGCACAGGTAGGTGCCGTCGGCCTTGTGGCCTTCGTATCGGCCGGTGAAGGCTCGCTCCGTGCCTTCCTTGCGGGTGACCTGGTAGGCCAGGGGCTCGGCATTTTTTTCGGCCAGCAGGGCTTTCCACTGGGCTTCGGTTTTCTCGATCTTTTCGGG
>CANHBU010000175.1 GCA_947458345.1 Comamonadaceae bacterium | reverse complement strand
GGTATCGATATTTTCTTGGCGATAGTTTTTTTGTTTTCAGGACCAGCGCTGGATGCGATCGACCATCTCCTGCGCAAAAGCAACGAAGGCCTGCGCGCCTTTAGACGAGGCATCGAAGGCCAGGCCTGGCAAGCCGTAGCTCGGCGCCTCGGCCAAGCGCACATTGCGCGGAATCACGGTGTCGAACACCTTGTCGCCAAAATGGTCCTTGAGCTGTTCGCTGACCTGCTGCTGCAAGGTGATGCGCGGATCGAACATGACGCGCAGCAGACCGATGATCTTGAGGTCAGGGTTGAGGTTGGCGTGCACCCGCTTGATGGTGTTGACCAGATCGGTCAGGCCCTCCAGCGCAAAATACTCGCACTGCATGGGCACGATCACCCCGTGCGCTGCGCACAGCCCGTTGAGCGTGAGCAGCGACAGTGAAGGCGGGCAGTCCACCAGCACAAAGTCGTACTGCGCATCGACCTCGGCAAGGGCCGCGCGCAAGCGCTTTTCGCGCCGCTCCAGCCCCACAAGTTCGACCTCAGCACCGGCCAGTTCGCGGTTGGCACCGAGCACATCAAAACTGCAGCCGGCATCCAGCAATTTCTGGCTGGTGACCCGCGCCTCTTCAATGCTGGCCGATTCGAGCAGCACGTCGTAGACCGACAGTTCGAGCTCGCGCTTGTCGATGCCCGAGCCCATGGTGGCGTTGCCCTGTGGGTCCAGATCGACCATGAGCACGCGCTGCCCGAGCTTGGCCAGGCCGGCGGCCAGGTTGACGGTGGTGGTGGTCTTGCCCACCCCACCCTTTTGATTGGCAACACAAAATATTTTGGCCATGGCTTCTTGTTTAAGTCAGGGGGTCAGCGCGAGAGCGCCAGTTTCAGGCCAAAGCCGATGAGCAGGGTACCCGCCACCTTTTCGAGGGCCGATTTGATCCAGGGGCTGGCACGCAGGCGCTCGGCCAAGAAAAACGTGAGCAAGGTCGCGCCCAGTCCATAAGCAAAAGTCAGGGCGGCGATGGTGGCGGCCATGACGGCAAAAGTGAGCAAGCCCTGGTGCTGAGCCGGATCGACAAAGAGCGGAAAAAACGCCATGTAAAACACGATGGCCTTGGGGTTGAGCAAGGTGATCAGCATGGCCTGCCGGAAATACTGGCCCGCGCGGATGTCCAAAATAGGCGCATCGCCCGGCCGGCTGACGATCATCCGCCAGCCCAACCAAGCCAGGTAGGCGGCTCCGGCCCACTGGATCAAGCCAAAGGCGGCGGGCGACGCCATCAAGACCGCCGAAACCCCGGCCACCGCGGCCCACAGCAGCACCTGATCGCCCGCAATCACGCCCAGGGTGGCGGCCAGCCCGCCCGGAATGCGCCCCTTCGCGGTCGACGTCACCAGCGCCAGATTACCGGGCCCCGGAATCGCCAGAAACACGATGATGGCCAGCACAAAAGCACCGAAGTCTGCAATCCCTGCGAACGAACCGAGCATCTGAACCCCAACAATCAGGCAGCCAGTGTAAAGGCTGGCGACCCGAGCTCAACCGGTTTCACGTGAAACCGGCGCCCAGACCACGCAGCAGGTCTGCGCCCTTCCTTCATGACAGCACCCTGCCCCCAGGACCAGACCATGGCGCCCCCACAAAATCCTCAGGGCGATCCATCGAGTTGAGCTGGGCGGGGACGCATCCAAACGATGCAGCGCTCGGCCGACAAGCCCGGCACCTGCAAGGGTTCCACGTGAAACACGTCGACGCCTGGCTGCACCGCGGCAATCTCCTGAGCCGGATGCTTGCCCTTCATGGCCAGCCAAACACCACCGGCCTCCAAAGCCTGCGCCGAACCCGCCACAAAATCAGGCAGTGAGGCAAAGGCGCGCGACGAAATCACATCGAAAGGCCCGTTCAGGCTCTCGACCCGGGCATGCACCCCTTTTAGGTTCTTGAGTCCCAGGCTCAGCGCCGCCTGCGTGATGAAAGCAGCCTTCTTGGCGACGGTGTCGACGCAGCACACCTGCAACTGAGGGCAGCCGATGGCCCACACGATGCCCGGCAAGCCCGCGCCTGAGCCCACATCGAGCAGGCGCCCGCCCTGCGCCAGCCCAGCCTGGGCCAGATGACGCTGAAGCGGGGCCAGCGCGGCCAGGCAATCGAGCAAGTGATGGGTCAGCATCTGCTCGGGCTGGCGCACCGCGGTCAAGTTGTACACCTGGTTCCACTTGCCGATCAGGGTCAGATAGGCCAGGCATTGATCGCGCTGGCCCGCTTGCAGCGCCAGGCCTAGGTCGGCAAGTCCCTGTTCAAGCGCGGGTCCGGCCGCGCTCACACCCGTTCCCCTGCGGCCTCTTGTCGCACCTTCCAGAGGCTCTTTTTCAGATGCACCAGCAGCAACGAAATTGCCGCCGGCGTGACCCCCGAAATGCGCGAGGCCTGACCCAGCGTTTCGGGCCGGTGGCGCGCCAGCTTTTGCCTGACCTCCATGCTCAGGGCGGTGACCTGAAGGTAGTCGAGCTCGGCCGGCAGCTTGAGATTCTCGTAGTGGGCGGCGCGCTCGACCTCGGTCTTTTGCAGGTCGATGTAACCGGCGTATTTCGCCGAGATCTCGATCTGCTCAATCACTGCCGCCCTGAGATCAGAGGGCGCATCGGCCGGCAGCAGTTGGGCATTGGCGTAGTGCCCGTCATCGAGCGACATCAGCGCCTCATAGCTGATGGCCGGGCGACGCAGAAGGTCGAGCATCCGGTACTCGCGCTCGATGCCCTGCCCCAGCACCCGCTCAGCCTCGGCCGCGGGCAGCTTACCGGGGTGCACCCACAGGCCACGCAAGCGTTCGGTTTCACGTGAAACCGCATCGCGCTTGCGGTTGAAGGCATCCCAGCGCGCATCGTCGACCAGCCCCATCTGCCGGGCCGCCTCGGTCAGCCGCATGTCGGCATTGTCTTCGCGCAGCATGAGCCGGTATTCGGCCCGGCTGGTGAACATGCGGTAAGGCTCGGTCACGCCTTTGGTGATCAGGTCGTCGACCAGCACGCCCAGGTAGGCCTGGTCGCGGCGGGGCAGCCAAGGGCCTTGGCCACGGCACTGCAAGGCCGCGTTGATGCCGGCAAACAGACCCTGCGCAGCCGCCTCCTCATAGCCGGTGGTGCCATTGATCTGCCCTGCAAAAAACAGACCCTGTAAATCGCGCGTCTCGAAGTTTGACTTCAGGCTGCGCGGGTCAAAGTAGTCGTACTCAATCGCATAGCCGGGCCGCAGGATGTGGGCGTTCTCAAGGCCAGTCATCGAGCGCACGAGCTCGTACTGAATGTCAAAGGGCAAGCTGGTCGAAATGCCGTTGGGATAGAACTCGTGGGTACTCAGGCCCTCGGGCTCCAAAAAGATCTGATGGCTGTCTTTGTCGGCAAAGCGGTTGATCTTGTCTTCCACGCTCGGGCAATAGCGCGGCCCCACCCCGTCGATCTTGCCGGTGAACATGGGGCTGCGGTCAAAGCCCGAGCGAATGATCTCGTGCGTTCGTTCGTTGGTGTGGGTGATCCAGCAGGGCACCTGCTGCGGATGGACGATGCTCTGTCCCATGAAGCTGAACACCGGTACGGTGTCGCCCTCGCCACCGTCCATGCCGTCGCCGGGTTGACGTATGCATTTTGAAAAATCAATCGAACGGCCATCGAGGCGCGGGGGAGTGCCGGTTTTAAGCCGGCCTTGCGGCAACTTGAGCTCCTTCAGGCGTGCGCTCAGCGACACCGCCGGCGGGTCGCCTGCCCGCCCGGCCGCATAGTGGTTGAGCCCCACATGGATCTTGCCATCGAGAAAAGTACCGGCCGTCAAGACCACGGCCCGGCTACGAAAGCGAATGCCCACTTGCGTTACAGCCCCCACCACACGGTCGCCCTCGACCATGAGGTCGTCAACGGCTTGCTGAAACAGCCAGAGTCCGGGCTGGTTTTCCAGGCGTCGCCGGATGGCGGCCTTGTACAGCACGCGGTCGGCCTGCGCGCGGGTGGCGCGCACTGCCGGACCCTTGCTGGAATTGAGAATGCGGAACTGGATACCGCCCTCATCGGTGGCCAGGGCCATGGCCCCGCCCATGGCATCGACCTCCTTGACGAGGTGCCCCTTGCCAATCCCGCCGATCGACGGGTTGCAACTCATCTGGCCCAGGGTCTCGATGTTGTGGGTCAGCAGCAAAGTCGTGCAGCCCATGCGGGCAGCAGCCAGCGCCGCTTCGGTGCCGGCATGGCCGCCGCCCACCACGATGACGTCAAATTCCTGCGGATGGGTGTATGCAAGCATGCTCAGTTCCTTGGGAGGGCAGGGTCAGTCGGCCAGTCTCGGGCTTGACAGGTCAGCGCCGGCGGGCCGCCCGGCCTGACTTAGGATGCCTGCTTGGTCGCCGATCCGGCACAAACGCCGCAGCTAAGCCAGGGCCGACCAGGAGATGACCTTCTGGCGCACCCTTGACCGACCGACAAATTGTAAGGTCCGGGGCGGTGTCAGGCTGGCGTATCCCTGGCGGAGAACACTGCCAGATTCAAGACATTTTCAAATGAGGAGAGATCAGATGAGCCGTGAAGTTGTTGTGGTCAGCGGGGTTCGTACCGCCATTGGAACCTTTGGGGGCAGCCTCAAGGACGTCGCTCCCACCGATCTGGCAGCGCTGGTGGTGCGCGAGTCGCTGGCGCGCGCGCAGGTCGAAGGCAAGGACGTCGGCCATGTGGTCTTTGGCCACGTGGTCAACACCGAGCCCAAGGACATGTACCTGTCGCGGGTGGCGGCCCTCAACGGCGGCTGCGCCGAGGGCACGCCCGCCATGAACGTCAACCGCCTGTGCGGCTCGGGCCTGCAAGCCATTGTTTCTGCCAGCCAGGCCATCTTGCTGGGCGACTGCGATGTGGCCATCGGGGGCGGCGCGGAAAACATGAGCCGCGCCCCCTTTGCCAGCCTCAGCGCCCGCTGGGGCGCCCGCATGGGTGACACCAAGATGGTCGACATGATGATCGGCGCGCTGCACGACCCCTTTCATGGCATCCACATGGGCGTGACCGCCGAGAACGTGGCCGCCAAATACGGCATCACCCGCGAAATGCAAGACGCGCTGGCCCTGTCCAGCCACAACCGGGCCGAAAAAGCCACGCAGGCGGGCTACTTCAAAGACCAGATCGTGCCGGTGATGCTCAAGAGCAAGAAGGGCGAGGTGGCCTACGCCACCGACGAGCATTTCCGC
>CANHBU010000174.1 GCA_947458345.1 Comamonadaceae bacterium | reverse complement strand
TCGCCCAGGCTCGCAGCCAGGTCCAGCGTGATCGTGCTGGGGTTGGCCACCGTGCCGGTTTGAACCACTTGGTTCTGCGCGTTGTAGTCGACCAGCGTGTTGTCGGCAGCCTTGCGGGTGATCTCGACGTTAATCGCGCTGGCGTCAACGGTCAGACCCGAGACGCCGACGAAGTTCGCACCGGTCGCAGAAGCTTTGACGGCCGTCCACTCTCTAGCCGTCTGGCCCTGTGCAGGCGTCTTCTCGGTCTGAATCGCAACGGCAAAGTTCACGCCCGTCAGGTTCAGGCCGGTCGGATCGGCACTGCCGCCGTTAATGCCGGCAAACGCTGTCAGGCCGCTGCCGCCGATCAAAAGCTGTTCGACCGTGACCGGGTTGGTCGATTCGTTGACGTTGGCGGTGCTGGCCAGATCGCCCAGCTTGACCGTGCCCGTGCTCTTGCTCAGGGCCAGCGCGCCAGATACGCGGAAAAAGCCAAGGGCGTCGACCGTCAGGTTGCCCGAGGCCGAGATCTGCTCGCCTCTGGCGCCGTCCATGCTCAGGGACAAGGTTCCGCTGGCGCCCGTGGGCACGGCCAGCGCGGTCTTGCCCGCCGAATAATCGACCACCGCATCGCCGGCACGCTCGGCCTGATTCAAATGAAAGGACAGGCTTTGACCGCTCAGAGTCACCCCGCTGAGGCCCGTCAGCGCAACCCCGGTCGCCGATGCCTGCACACTGGCCCAACGGCGCGTGGCATCGTTTTTGGCGCTCATCAGCGCCAGGCCGAACTCAACGCCGGTCAACGCGACCTGGGGACCGCTGGCCGCGCCGAGCTGGGCACTGAGGTTCTTGCCGCCCAAAGTCAGCAAGCTGACATCCAGGCCCGTGGTGGCCTCGTTGACCGTGGGGGTCGAAGCGGTGTCAGCGGCGAGCTTGACGGTCTTGCTATCGGACAGGAATGCAAAATTCCCGCTGACGCGGAAAAAGTCGCCCAGGACCAAAGTCGCGCCCGTGACGCCCACCGTCTGCAGGCCCGCTTGCAGATTGGCGCCATAGGTGTAGGCCGTGCCGGCCACGTTGATGGCGCGGGCGGACGCATCCAGATTGGTCGAGTTCCAGCGCACAGTCGCGGCAGTGGCCGAAATTTGCACCGACTCGCCCAAAGCCATGTCGGCAGCACCCGTGGCCTCGAGCAAGACTCCGCCGTTGGCGAGATTGGCGTCACGAATCACCAGGGCCAGGTTGGCCTGACTCACGCCAGCAACCAAATCGCCGGCGCGAACCGACGCGCTGGCATTGCTGGCAAGCACCTCCAAATTGCCCGAGGCGGCATCTCGCTCGAAGGACAAGTCGCCCGATACCGCCAGAACGTCCCCAATTCGGGCTTGCAGACCCGTCACGCGCAGAACCGGGTCGGACAAGGCGCTCATGGCGCTCAGGGTGTGGCTGTAGCCGCCGACCTGAAGCACCCGCTCAGCCTGACTCACGCCGGTGGTGTTGAGCCTGAGCAGCGCCGAAGTCGCACTGACCTGCGCAAAACCGCCGCCGCTGAGGAACAAACTGCCGCTGGCCTCGAGCTGGTAGCTGTTGTCGGTGTAAATGACCAAGCCGAAATTGCCGCTGTCAAGGCCTAGACTGGCGCCGCCAGCGCTCATACGGGCGCTGATGTTGCTGCCCGCAACCCACAAGCCGCTGGCCGACGACGCAAAGCCGGCCGTACCCGAAACATTGAGCACGCTGCCCAGCGCCAAGCTGACCGTGCCGGAGGCGGCAGCACGCTCGGCGGTGTCGGCGCTGTCGAAGGTGTAGGTGGCAGAGCCTACGCTGAGCGTGCGGGGGGTGCCCGACAGATTGAGCAGACTGTTGTTGGTCTGACCCGAGACGGTGCCCAGGCCTTGCGCGAAATCCAGGGTCAAGGAAGAGGCGGTCAGCGAGACGCCGCTGTTGCCCACCAAAGTCAGTCCTGAAACCGTACCCTCGGCCCAGACCCATCCGCCGTCATTGGCCGGGTTTTCGCTGCGCAGCCAAAGCACGCCCAGGTCGGCATCGGTAAAGCGCAAACCAGGCGCGCTGGTGCTGTTGGGGTCAAGGCCTATGAAGCCATTGGCGTTCTCCAGCCCCAGTGTGAACACGTCGACCACCTGAGACCCGATGGTGACGTCGTTGGTAAATCCGAGAGTGGCCGAACCACTGAGACTGACGCCCTGCCCCAAGTCGATCTGACCGGTAAAGCTAAAGCTGCTGTTGTTGCGGAAGTAGTCAAAGTTGAGCCACTGGCCGATACGATCGTGCAAGGCCTGGTCATTGGCCACCACAGCCGAGCTCAAGGCAGACACCAGCTCGGCCGTGCTCGCGTCAAGCACATGCGCCTTCAGGCTCAATCCCGTGACACCGCCGACCACTTCGAAAAACACGCCTTCGCCGGCGTCAATCAGGCCGGTGCCACGGGCAAAGGCGCCGCTCACGCTGCCGTAATTGAGGACGTTGAACACCTGGCCATCACTGGGCCGGTAGTTGTTGATCAGATCGACGCTGATCGTGCCGTCGAGCGAGGCCTGCCCCGAAACATTGATCTGGTCGTAAAACGCGGTACCGGTACCCGCAGTCGGGCCACCGATTTCAAACAAGGTGGTCGAAGTCGAGGTCAGGCTCAGGGTGGAGACATTTTGGACACCGGGCGAATAGCCGGGGCTGAGCAGACCCTCAACCGTCAGATCGCCGCCGAAGTCACCGCTGCCCTTGAGAACCGCGCCTTGGCCCAGCCACAAAGGATGCTGCCCATCACCACCGGCCACCCATGAAGCCAGATCGTAGGTGCCGGAGTCGAGGCGGATCGCCTCCTCAGTTGAGGCCTGTGGCTCCTCGAGCGCCACATGCCATGGCGCGATCGACGCCGGGTCGTTCTGCCCGGCGGTCTCTCCCCAGGTCAGGCCCGGAAAAGCACCGGCCAGATCGGGCAGATCGGCTCGGGGCCCCTCCAGCGTATGCGCCGAGGCCGCGCTGAAAATATCAGCCCGACTGAGGTCCAGCGCGGCAGCGGTCGGCGCTTGCGCCAGCCCATCGACAAACACCGCAGCCGACGCGCTTGACGGCGCCTCCACATACGCCTGCGAGGCGCCACTGAGGTCAAGCGACTCTTCGAAACGGTGCGTCAGCAGGCGGTGCAGCAAATCGGCCGGCGCAAAAGCCTTTTGCCCGGTCTCACGCTGCTCAGACTCGTAGTCCCACTGCTGTGGCTGCCCCTCATCGGGAAGAAAGAAAGCCTTGAGGGGCGAAAACAAGGGGTCTGCTGACAACAGCACCCGGGGCTCGAGCGCCTCCACGCGAAACGCATCGCGAACGCGTGCGACGCCGCCCGCCAGCGGCGCACCGGGCCCGCCGCCACGACGGACGCCCGAACGAGCGTGCCGCTCCTCCAGGAAGTTGCGCGCGCGCCGAATCGCTGTCCTCATCGGGACCTCAATCCTGAGACCTCAAGAAAACGCATCCCGCGCGCTCAGGCCGCCGCCTGCACCGCTGGCCGATCGTCCTTGAGCATCAGCAGGCGCTCGACCTGAGCCAGGGACACCAGGTGGGCGTAAATGGCCGGCAGGTAGCGCTTGTCCCTGAGCTCGACAAAGCGGTCGACCGAAAGACTATTGAGCCGCTCCTCATTGATCACGTAGCAGCCATTGATATTGCGGATTTGCTCGGCCTGTCGCACCCGCATATTCATCGGAGTGAACATATTGCTTGCCGTCAGAGCCGCGCAAAAATCGCGCGTGAACATGTCCATCTGCTGCAGCTCTGCGAGATATTTTTTGACGTTCTCGAGCGACTCGGTGGGCTCGCCCTGCTCGTTGAACAAGGCCACGCCCTCGTTGTCATTGATGAGATCGCTGCCTTCATCGACGCAAACCGTGTACTGACCTTCCTGGCCGCTGCTGGCCAAAGCGAAGGGATAGCGGCGGATGATGGCGGGGATGTACGAGGCCTGCCATTTGCCGGCCGTATCGACGAACAGGTTCTCGCCCGACTCCAGACCCATCAGCACCACGGGCCGGAAGGTGTTCTCGGCCTTGTCCTCGAGAAACACGATCGGGTAAATCGACGCGGCCCTGGCGAACTCGTGGGCCATGATGGACGCAATATGAAAGCCGGCGGCATAGCCAAAGCCTTCGGCTTGCCGCACCTTCTTGCTGGCATGCCGGGCTTTGTTAATAGGAACCAAAGTTTTGTACATGGGATCACTTCCTGTCTGATGTCAAAGCGGGCTTGCAAGCTGGTTTGCCCGGGTTTGGGGAACGAGAGTCCAGCCACGCGCCGACCCACGACTGCAGGTCAACGCACCTCGCCACAATCTTTAAAAATTCAAAGATTGAAAACGATTGGGCTTGCGATTGCCGTTGCGTGGACGCGCACGTTCTTTAGAAGCAGTCTATCGCAGTTTGTTTCAATAATTTACGTTTGAATTCCGTCAAATACACTCATTTCGGGCGCCCCTAGCCGACCCAGGCGAGGCTAGTGCGCCCCGCCCAAGCCGACTCAAAAGACTGAACCGTGCTGGTGCCGGCACGCACCAAAAAGACGCATTTCAAGCCGGCAAAACCCGTGCTTGTGCGGCGCGCGACCATGGTCAGCTCAAGACCCGCGCCGAGTCCAGGCGCAGTGTTCTTACGGCCCCGCCGGGGGGCGAGAGAGCGGGTAAGCGCTGATCGAGTTTGCAATCCGAAGAAATGGCACGGTCTTTGCGGTGTCACCCCCGGATGCATCGACTGCACCCGGCCCGGACCCAACCCATCAATCAAAACTGGAGTTCTTTCATCATGATTCGCCGCGGTAACCTCAAAGTGCTCGCCCTTGCAGCAGCCACCACCTTCGCTGGTCTGTCCTTCATACCCGCCCATGCCCAGTCGACCATCAAGGTCGGCATCCTGCACAGCCTGTCGGGCACCATGGCGATTTCAGAGACCGTTCTTAAAGACACGGTGCTGATGGCCATCGATGAAATCAATGCCAAGGGCGGCGTGCTCGGCAAGAAGCTCGAGCCTGTGGTGGTCGACCCGGCGTCGAACTGGCCGCTGTTTGCTGAAAAGACCAAGCAGTTGCTGACGCAAGACAAGGTGTCGGTGATCTTTGGCTGCTGGACCTCGGTGAGCCGCAAATCGGTGCTGCCGGTGGTCGAAGAACTCAACGGCTTGCTGTTCTACCCAGTGCAGTACGAAGGCGAAGAGTTGTCCAAGAACGTGTT
>CANHBU010000173.1 GCA_947458345.1 Comamonadaceae bacterium | reverse complement strand
TACCACCACCGCACCGCCGGAGACGATGCCATCGACCGTGACTCCGAAGGCCTGGATCGAGCCAATGGTCAATGCATTGGCCTCCTGGATATAGGCGCCGCCGCTGCCCACCTGCAGGGCCAGCGTGTCCACCTGCACGGTCAAGGCCTGGGTCGCACTGCCCACACCGCCGGCGGTTCGGATCAGCAAGCCCTCGGCCGTGACATCGGTGCCACTGCCCAAATCGATCAATTCATCGGCCGCATCGAGCACCACCACGCCCGAGCTGGCCTGCACCTGCCGGACCTGCAGATCGGCACCGCTGGCCATGGCGATGCCTTCGGTCGCGCTGATCGTCACGCCGCTGGCCACGCGCAGATCACCGGCGCTGCGCACCTGAGCGCTGCCGCTGACACTGATGCCCGTGTTGAGCACCAAGTGGTCGCTGCTGGTGCTGCCATGCGTCCAGCCCAGATCGCCCGTGCTGCTGATGCCCGCTTGCGTCCCGTCGGTGACGGCCGTCAGCGTCACGCCATTGAGGCCCACCCGGTTAACGCTCATCGCCGAGGTGCTGCCCAGGCTGGCGCCAGCCTGCGTGCTAACGAACAATCCGTCGGCCCCAGTCTGCGAAGACAGCACCAGTGAGCCCAACTCGAGCGCGTTGCTCGCGCTGCCCGCGCCGGCAGCGTTCAGACGCAACTCGCTGGCATTGACGTTCAGGCTGGTGGCCGTGCTCGCCTTGGCATCGCTGATCTGACCCGTGGCACTGATGCTGGCCGAGCCCGACGTGACTTGACCCAGCGCCATATCGTCGCCCGCAGCCAGACGCGCCGTGGTGCTGGCCTGCACGCTGGCATTGGCCGCCATGGTCAGGGAGCCGGTACCGGCCAACAGGTCCACCGTGTTGCTGACCGAACGCACCAGGACGCCGGTGCCCATTTCCAGAGAGGTACCCGCCAGTGCGCTCAAGGCGCCCGTGGTGCTGGCCAGACCCGCATCGAGTTCGATCGCACCGCTGGCTTGCAGCAGCACATGACCCTGTACCGTCAGCTCGGAGGCCAGACTCAAGCTGTGGCTGGTGCGGGTGCCCAGGTCAAGCACCAGCACGCCAGGCGACTGCATCGCGCCCATTGCGGTCAGGGCCGACGCCGTGCCCACACCGGCGCTTGAAACCGACACCGGACTGATGACCGACAGGCCACCGATCTGCAAGGAATCCACCTCGCGCAAGAAGACGTTACCGGCCGCGAGGTTCAAGCCCAATTTGACCGCCTCGGTCTCGAGCACCCGGTTGCTGCTGCCAATGCCGGTGCCCGCAATCAGTTCAAACTGACCGCCGACCAAATTGGCCTCGCGGCGAGTGGCCGTATCGTCGGCTTGCGCATCGATGAGGGCGCCGCCAGCTTGCAGGCGCGCAGAGCCCGCTGAACCGGTTTTCACGATGCCCACCGTCAGGTCGCCCGCGGCGGCCCGGACCCACACCTGGCCATCGTTGACCACCAACTGCGCATCGACCTGCATCACCACATGGGTGGCAGCCGAGACCACGATGGATCGGCCCGCGCCATCGGTCTTGATCGTCGGCGCATAGTTTTCAACCAGTGCATCGAAAATCTCGACCTGCGCGGCCGACAGCACCTGAACATTGCCGCTGGTGCTGGTGATATCGGACTTGATGTCGACATCCTGATTGGCCTGCAGGGTTTGCAGCAGCACATTGCCCGAAGCACTGATCGGACCGGCCACCTCGATCGCACCCTGGGTCGCCACCACCACCAAGGCACCTGCGGCATCGGCATCGCTGCTCAGGCTGCTGGCCGAGACATCGATGGCATTACTGCCGCTGCCGTGGGTGCCCGACAAGGCCAAGCCATTGCGCTCGGTGATGAAGGCCCCGCCGCTGCCCTGGTTGGACAGTGCAAGGCTGGCCACCTCGGTGCGCAGGTGCTGCGATCCGGTACCGATCCCCGTGGCCGCCCGCAGCACCACCGCGGCGTTGCGCACGATCAGGTTGTCTGAGCTGGCCGCATTGGCGCTGTCGTTGAGGTTGCCACTCAGGCCGTTGATGATGGCACCGGTGGTCGCCTCGAGCAAGGCACCGCCATCGGCTTGCAAACGGCTCACCGTTAAATTGCGTCCGGCAAACAAGTTAACAGCGCCATAGCCGCTAGAGCCCACCGCCAGCAAAGCCTGGCCGTCGCTTTGCGTCAAATCCCGCGCGGCGCTGACTTCAATGAATCCATCAGTCGACACCCTGGCCTGCAACAAGGCATCACGAGCCAGGGCCCGAACCTCGATCAGCCCATTGGTGTTGGTCAAGGCGGCGCCTTGCACCACATCGCGCCCGCCTTCGACCGACAGGGCCCCGCCATTGAGGCCGACCGTCGCGGCAATTTGCAGATCGCTGCTGCTGCCCTGGGCCGAGAGACTGACTGAGCCGGCGCCAGCGCTGAGCACGCCCAAGCCGCCCTCGGCAGTCGACAGGATGCGCAAATTGGAATCGGTGGTGCTGACCTGCACCACACCTGCGCCCACCTGAGAGATCTGCTTGACGTTCAATGGGCCTGCGCCAGCCAGCTGGGTCAGCACCACCGCACCGCTGCTCACGTTGCTGGCCTGCACCTCGTTGACATCCAGGAAGCGCAGGTCGGCGCCCGCGGCCGTGCGCACAGTCAGCGTATCGGCCACCAGCGCTTCGCTCGCCACGTCATCGCCCAGGCTCGCCACCGCATTGCTCTGCAGCACCAAGCCCTGGGCTGAATACAGCGTCATGTCATCGGGCGTGCCCAAACCGGCCTCGATGCGGTTTTGCAGCGTGATGTTGTTGACCGCATCGAGCGTGATCGAGCCGGCCACTTGCAAGAAGAAATCGGAGCTGGCGGGCATATCGGCGACCACGATGGAGCCGCCATAAACCGCCAGGTTGTCCCAGAACAAGGGCGCGCTCGATGCAGTGTGCGAACCAATGCGCACCTCTGCCGCGCCGCTGACCGCATGGCCAGCCTGAACATGTCCGATGACGATCTGCCCGAATCCATCGACCAAGGCCATCAGGTCACGCGACGACAGGTTCAAACGCTGCGGGTCGGAGTAAGGCGGATCGCCCACCTCGTAGCCCAGACCCAGGCTGGTCGAACGCAGGGTCAGCTGCCCGCCGGCGCTGCTGACCGATTGGCTGCCGCCAAGGAAGTCGATTTCGTTGGCTTCGATGACGATATTGCCACCGACCCCGCTGACCGGGTTGACCGCCAGCGCGCCTTCGAAGATGACGCGCTCAGCGCCCAAAATCGTCAGGTTGCCGCCTTGAATATTCACGCTCTGTGCAAAGCGCACCGTACCCGCCGCCTGCAGGGTCAGATCGCCGTGGAGCAGGACCTCGCCTTCGAAGGTGACATCGTCGGGCAGGTTGAAGACGCCGGCGCCGGCACTGACCTCCACGCCTGCCACGCTCAAGCCTTCAAACGGATCTTGCGGATGCAGGGTCTGACCGGGCTCGGCAAAGCCGATGCGGCCCATGAAGCTCACATTGCCCGGCGCCTTGACCGTCAGGCTGTCGGCGCCCGCCTGGCTGTCGCCGTTGATGATGTGCCAGGATTGACCGCCCAGGATCACGTCGCCCGAACCGTCGGAGCCGGCCACAGCGGTCACATGACCGGTCAGAATCAGCGAGTCGTCGAGCGAGAGCGTGTCGGTGACCGAGACCAGCGCATTTTGGTTCCAGTACGTGGTAAAGCCCGATCCCTTGATGCGCAAATTGCCGCTGACCGAGACCGACTGGTTGAGCTGGATCTGCCCGCCCACCACCGGGTTGTTGATCGAGACATCGTCCTTGAACACGATCTCCGATGCGCTGGTGTCGGTGGTCGAGCCAAAGACGATCTTGTTGCTGCTGAAGTCGCCGCCGATGTTGACCTGCGAGAAACCGGGCCGCAGCAAGGCCAGCTCGCTGGGGTCAACCTGGTAGGCGCCCACGATGGCCGAGTCGCCAAACACCATGGTGCCGCTGAGGTTGCGGTTGGACAGCGACAGCGCGCCATCGGGGCTGCGCACCGCCGCACGGATGTCGACGTCATATCCGCCCAGATCGACCGACTCGCCATTGGCATCGAGCACACCCAGGGTTTTGAGGGTGCCATTGAGCGCGTACAGCGCCGTCTCACCGCCCTTGCTGGCGTTGCTTGCGATCTTGTCAGAATTGGACTGGCCCAGTGACTCCACCAAAATCGTGTCGGTGGCCAGCATGTACATCGCACCGCGGTCGCTGCTCGAGGTGTTGAGCGTGATGCCGTTGAGCATGATCGAGCCTGGCGACAGATCGAAGCCGGCTGTGGGTTGGCCGATCGTGCCCTTGACCGCAATGCGCACGGCCCCTTGCGGATCGTTGACGTTGCCCGTCCCTGTGGCCTTGATAAAGGGCCCATAGGCCTGGCGCAAGATGGTGCCATTGGGCAGATGGTTGGCCTCCTGGTAGGACTGCAGGCCGCTGACCACAATCTTGCCGGTGGCGACCTCGGTGGTGGTGTAACCACGCGACATCAGCCACTGGATGACGGGATCGAACACGGTCGAACCATTGACCGTCTTGGTCAGCCAGTTGTCCTTGTAGGCCCGATTGGTGCCCAAACCGTCGTTGGCCGTCGTCGTCAAGCCTGCATTGAGCAGGCTGCCGTTGGACAGGGTCAGGCTGACATTGACCCCGGTCACGTTGCTGGCCAGGCTCAAATCGCCCCCGTCCACACCGAGCGTGACGGTGCCAGAAGTCGAAGTGATCGGCGCATTGACCACCATGGCACTGCCCGAGCCGCCGGCAGTGATGCTCAGGTTGCCAGTGGCCGACGCCGCGCCGGCCACTGTGACCGTGCCCGCAGTGGTGGACAGGGACGCTGCGCCACCAGTCTGCTCCAAGCGGTTGATCAGCATGGTGCCCGACTCGACCAGGCCAATGTCGCCGCTGCCCGAATTGCGAATGTCGAGCGAGGCCACGTCGATCTCGATCGGGTTGTCGAGCGTGCCGATGCCGCCGACGGCCTGGATCACGAGCTGTGCGGTCTGGGCGATGATGTCGATGCTGCCCTCGGCCGCATCAACGATCTGACCAGACGTGATGTTCAGGTTGCTGCTGTTGGTGCTGCGCAGCTTGCCCAGCAGGATCTGCCCATCGGCCTCGATGCTCAGCGTACCACTGCCCGCGTTGATTTCGGTCTCGCCCGTCATGGTCAGGGCGCCGCCGCTGTCTAGCCGCACATT
>CANHBU010000172.1 GCA_947458345.1 Comamonadaceae bacterium | reverse complement strand
GGGGTCTCGAAACGCCAAAAGACCGTGACCGGCAATCAGCGCCACCACGGCGTAAGAGCCGCGCAAGCGCCGGTGCACGCCGCGCACGGCGGCAAACACATCGGCCGGCGCCAGGGGCAGGCCGCGCGTGTTTTTTTCCAGTTCATGGGCCAGCACGTTGAGCAAAACCTCCGAATCGCTCTCGGTGTTGATATGCCGGTGGTCAATCGAAAACAGCTCGGCCTTGAGTTCGGCCGCGTTGGTCAGGTTGCCGTTGTGCACCAGCACCAGGCCAAACGGCGCGTTGACGTAAAAAGGCTGGGCCTCCTCGTCACTGAACGCGTTGCCCGCGGTCGGATAGCGCACCTGACCCAGGCCCACATGGCCGGGCAAGGCGCGCATATTGCGCGTGCGAAACACATCCTTGACCATGCCCTTGGCCTTGTGCATGAAAAACTTCTGGCCCTGATGCGTTGCAATGCCTGCTGCATCCTGGCCGCGGTGCTGCAGCAGCAGCAAGCCGTCGTAAATCAGCTGATTGACAGGCGCATGGCTGACCACGCCCAAGATGCCACACATGGTTGATCGGCTCCTTAGTTCAAAAATCGGGAAAACGACTCGGGCAGGGCCGGCTTCAAGCCCACCAACATCACACCAAGCACGGGCGCTGCGCTCGAGGCCTCCCACCAGGCGGCACGCTTGAGCGGCGTCAGGTCGATCACCACGGCCACAGCCAGCAGCACCACCACACCGCGCAGCGCACCAAAAGCGCCGCCCAGCAGACGATCAACCGGCCGCAAGCCCACCACCGCCAACAATTTGCGCAGCAGCGCCGCGAGCAGCCCGGCGACCATGACCGCGACCACAAAGGTCAGCGCAAACGCGGCCGCATAACGCACCGGATCGGACAGGCCCTGCATGGGCAGATGCCGGCCCAACACGGGGGCCAGCCACTGGGCGACGAAAAAGGACGCAACCCAACCGAGCAGAGACAGCACTTCGAAGACCAGACCACGCACCAAACCGACCACCGTGGACAGCAACAAAAGGCCCAGCAAGATCCAGTCGACGCTGGTCATGGCGGCCTCAAAGCGCCAGCAATGAAGCCGGCAGGTTCAGGGATTTGATCTTGGCTGCTGCCTTCTCGGCCTCCGTGCGGCTGGCAAAAGGCCCCACGCGCACCCGGATGCGCTTGCCTTCGCTGGTCTCGACCACCTGGGTGTAGGTTTTAAAGCCCGACTTCTCGAGCTTTTGACGCACCTCACGCACCTTGCCCTCGTCGGCGTAGGCACCCACCTGCACCACGACACGGCCGTCGCCTTTACCAGGGTCAGGTTTACCGGTGTCAGACTTGCCCTCTGCCTTGCTCGGCGCCTTTGCCTCTGCCTTGGGCTCTGCCTTTGCCTCTGCCTTCGCCTGCGCCTTAGCCTCTGCCTTGGGTTCTGCTTTGACCGGCGCAGCGGGCACAGCCTTCACCGGTGCGGCCGGCACAGCTGCAGGCTCGACAACAGGCCGGGCAGGCCCCACGATCTCTTCCTTGTCCTGCAAACTCGCCTGCGCGGCCACCGGCGCGCCATTGGCGGGAGCAGCGGGAGCAGCGGGAGAAACGGGAGCAGCGGGCGCAGGGGCCGGCGCCGCAGCGATTGGTGTGCCCGGCTTGACCGTTGAGCGCGAGGGAATTTCAATCGCAATATCGACGGGCACCGGGCGCGGCTGGCTGTCAAACAACAAGGGAAAGCCAATCACACCCATGAGCACCAGCACGGCCGCCCCGATCAGCCTCTGCCGGGCTCGCCGCCGCACCACCTCAACGCTGTCGGTTGCCGGCTCTTGCGAGTCGACTTTGGCGCTGGACGGTTGACCGCGGCGAAAGCTGAAAAAAGACATGGGCGAGGAGCGAGCGGTGTCCAGTTGAAGGATCGGATCAGGCCTGCACCCGACCATCAGGACGCCAAGTGCTGGCTCGCCAAGCGGGGAAGACCGTCCCGAAGAACGCCCCCTACCGTGTAAAACGATCCGAAGACGACGATTCTATCAGCGGGGTCCGCTGCAGACACTGCCGCCTGCAAGGCGCTGCGCGGATCGCCATGGCAGGTCGACGCCAGCGGCTGCACCGCAGGGCCGCTGCCGGCGGGGCTGCCGGCGGGGCGTGCGGGCAGCATCGACTGCAACTGCTCGGCCTTGGCCGCCCGAGGAGTGGGCAAATCGCAAAAATACCAACGGTCGACCAAGGGGCCGATGCGCGCGAACATCGCCGCCAGGTCTTTGTCGGCCATGGCGCCAAAAACCGCATGGGTGCAGGGGTAAAAACCCATGGCATCGAGGTTCTCGCTCAGGGCGGCGACCGAGTGCGGGTTGTGCGCCACATCAAGCACCAGCACGGGCTGGCCCGGCACGATCCGAAAACGCCCGGGCAGCTCGACCAAGGCCAATCCGTTGCGCACCGCCTGCGCCGTTACCGGCAGCTTGTCCCACAAGGCGCTCAGGGCTGCGAGCACGCCGGCGGCGTTGAGCAACTGGTTGGCCCCGCGCAAGGCCGGGTAGGCCAGCCCCGAATAGCGCTTGCCGCGCCCGCTCCAGCCCCACTGCTGCTTGTCGCCGCTGAACTGAAAATCGGTGCCCAGCAGCCACAGGTCGGCACCGAGCACCTGGGCCGACTTGAGCACGCTTTGCGGCGGGGCCGGATCGCTCACGATCACCGGCTTTCCGGTGCGCATGATGCCGGCCTTCTCCCGGCCGATGGACTCACGGTTGGGCCCGAGGAACTCCATGTGGTCCAGATCGATGCTGGTGATGATGGCGCAGTCGGTGTCGATGAGATTGACCGCATCGAGCCGGCCACCGAGCCCAACCTCCAAAATCACCACGTCGAGCTCGGTATGGGCCATGAGGGAGAGAAAAACCAGCGTCGTGAACTCGAAATAGGTCAGCGAAATCTCACCACGCACGTCCTGCGGCCGCCCGGGCAAGTGGCGCAGGTCACGCCCCAGCCGCGCCCGCTCGACCAGCGCAAAATGCGCAAGCAGCGCATCGGCACGCACCGGCTCGCCGCGCAGCCGGCAGCGCTCCTCAAAGTGCACCAGATGCGGCGAGGTGTAAAGCCCGACCCGGTAACCCGACTGCAGCAAAATCGCCTCAAGCATCGCGCAGGTCGAGCCCTTGCCGTTGGTGCCGGCCACCGTGATCACCGGACACGCAAACCGCAATCCCATGCGGTGTGCGACGGCGCGCACCCGCTCCAAGCCCATTTCGATGCCCAGCGGATGCAAGCGCTCGCAGTGGGCCAACCATTGATCGAGGGTGTTGAGTGACTCCATCGCGCTATTGTGTCGCAGCGTTGGGTGTCGCAGCGTTGGGTGTCGCAGCGGTGGGGCTCGCCGCGATGGCCCCGCAGCCGGCTCGGTCGGGCCACAGCTGCCAAAATCGGCGTCATGATCACCGTCTTTGGCATCCCCAACTGCGATAGCGTCAAAAAAGCGCGCGCCTGGCTCAGCAGCCAGGGAGTCGAACACCAGTTTCACGACTTCAAAAAGCACGGACTCGACAGCCAGCAACTGGCCCACTGGGCCCAAGCCCTGGGCTGGGAAAAGCTGCTCAACCGGCAAGGCAGCACCTGGCGCAAGCTCGATCCAGCCGTTCAAGCGGCTGTCTGCGACAGCGCCAGCGCCTGCCAGCTCATGCTCAGCCATACCAGCCTGATCAAGCGGCCGGTGGTGCAGTGGCCCCAAAGGCTGAGCGTGGGTTTTGACGCAGGGCAATGGCAGGCCTGGAGCGAAGGCAGTTGACTGCCGCCAAGGGTTTTTCAAAAGATCTTTACACACGATTTACGATGGCGTGTGCACCGGACGGGCAGGTCAATCGTTAAGTTAGATGTGACCACCGCCCCGAAACGCGAAAAAGTACCGAGTAAACCGCGAACGAACCGCAAATAAGCCGCGATCAAACCGCGACCAAACGCGACCCAGCAGGAGACCCTCATGATGACCCCCACCCGCCCAGTCCTCCTCGCCCTGACCCTGTGCGCGGCTGCAGCCCCCGCCCTGGCCCAGGAGGTCATGGCGCGCGTGCTTTCGAGCACCGCTGTGATGCAGCAAGTGGCCGTGCCGCGCCAGGTGTGCACCACGCAACAAGTCGTGCAGCAGGGCCAGCCCTCAGGTGCGGGTGCGGCCATGGGCGCGATCGCTGGCGGGGCGGTCGGCAACGCCATCGGCGACGGCAGTGGTCGCGCCCTTGCCACCGTCATTGGCCTGGTCGGCGGTGCGGTGCTGGGCAACAGGATTGAAGGCACGCGCGATGAAGTTCGCAATGTGCAGCAGTGCAGCACGCAGACCAGCTACGAAAACCGAATCCTGCACTACGACGTCATCTACGAATACGACAACAAGCGCTACAGCATCAAGATGCCCAACGATCCGGGCGCCTACGTCAGGCTGCAGATGAACCCGGTGGGCGCCCTGCCGCCGGCAGCCCCCAACACCACGACCATCATCAACCGACCGATTTCCGTGGTGCCCGCCCCCATCGAAACCACCATCACCTATGTGCAAAGCGAGCCGATTTACGCCGCGCCCGTGTACGTGCATCCCAGCTACGCTGGCGCATGGACGGTCTACCCGGCCGTTCGCACGGTTCGGGTGCCGCAGGTCAGCATCTCGGTGCACAGCGGCAGCCGCCACGGCCGCCCCCATCGCTGGCATTGAAGGCCTGAGCCTCAATCCGTAAGGCCTACGCCCCAAATCCCGCCCGCGCCCGGCGGGCCACAGCGCTTGGCGCGTCGTGGGACGGGGCTGACCTAAAATCGCCGCTTTGCCCGCTTGCGGGCTTTAGCCTTCGGACGGATCCCCCATGAGCCCAGCCCCCTTGCAAAACGTCAGCGTCAACCCGCAAGCCAACGTGTATTTCGACGGCAAGTGCGTCAGCCACAACATCACACTGGCCGACGGCAGCAGCAAATCGGTCGGCGTGGTGCTGCCCGCCACCCTGACCTTCAACACCGGCGCGCCCGAGATCATGGAATGCGTGGCCGGCAGCTGCGAGTACAAGCTTGCGGGCAGCCCGGACTGGAAGAAGTCCGGTCCTGGCGAGCGTTTCAGCATCCCCGGCCAGTCGAGTTTCGAGATCCGCGTGACCGAGGCCTACCACTACATCTGCCACTTCGGCTGACCCGCCCGCGCCGGCTCGCGCCCCAGCGCAACCTGTCCTGCACCGCCCCGCGGCGGCCCAGCGTCCAGCCCTAGACCCCGACCCTCACATG
>CANHBU010000171.1 GCA_947458345.1 Comamonadaceae bacterium | reverse complement strand
CTGCCCTGGGCGATCGGTGAAAGGTCAAGTACAGACAGACGGGTCATGGTCCCAGTTTAGGGCAGATGGGCCGGCCCGCCCAAGCCAGCGCCGCAAGACGGCCAAAGGTCGGCTGGCCCCAAGCGCGCAGAAGTCTGCAGGAGGGCTGCCTTGGGCCGCAGCAAGGCCGGCTCACGGCGACTGCACCACCCACTGCACCAGTGCATCGAGCGCGGCGCGGCCGGCGCTGGCGTTTTCGTGATTGATCACACCCACCACCACATAGCGCCGGCCACCACTGGCCTGGGCGTAACCGGCAATGGCGCTGACGCCGCGCAAGGAGCCGGTCTTGAGCCAAGCCTGGCCGGCCACTGCGCGGGCACGCTGGCGCATGGTGGCGTCGACACCGGCAACCGGCAAAGAGGCCAGCAGCTCGTCGGCCACGGGGCTGGCGGCCATGCGCTGCAACAGTTCGCCCAAAGCGCGCGCCGTGATGCGCTGCGTGCGGCTCAGGCCCGAGCCGTTGTCGATCACAGGCGGCTCACTGTGCGGCTGACGCTCGCGCCACCAGTCCAGCAACACCGCGCGCGCGGCCTCGGGCGTGCTCGGCGTGCCCTGGGCCCCTTGCTGGCCCAGGGTGTAGAAGACCTGCTGGGCCATCACGTTGTTGGAAAACTTGTTGATGTCCTGCACGATATCGAGCAGCGGCAGCGAGGGCGCATCCAGCCGCAGCGCCGCAGGCGATCGGCCCAGCGTGCCGCTGCGCGCGAGCTCAGCGATTTCAGATGGCGTGGCCTCGCGCACCCGCCCCGAGAGACCGCCGCCCAGGGCGCGCCAGGCGGCCTCGATGGTGCGCGCCGCAAAACTCTCGGGCTCGGCATACGCGGTGGGCCAGCTGCGCTCGCCACAGGAGGCCGGATAAGGGCCGCGAAAGCTCACCTGCTGGGCCTGATCGAGCACCGCCTGCAGACTTGCCCGCCAGTCCTCACAGCGCACGCCCTTGGCCAAGGGCACGCTCTCATCGACCTGGACCCCGGCCAAAGCCGGCTCGATGCGCACCGCCGCACGGCCTCGCTCGGGCTCGGGCGTAAAGGTCAGCACCAGGGACTTGAAGTTGACCAGCAAAGCGTCGGGCTGGGCGTTGTAGGGCTTGAGGGGCTCGCCATCGAACTGGCCCGGATGCACGACCGGCACCCGCCAAAGGCTGCGGTCGAGCACGATGTCGCCCTCAATGGCCTTGATGCCGGCGGCCTGCACCTGCGCGAGCATGGACTGCAGGCGCTCGATCACCAACTTGGGATCGCCCCCGCCGCGCAGCACCAGATGGCCCTTGAGCAGCGGGCCTTGCAGCGCGCCATCGGCCAGCACCGTGGTGCGCCACGTGTACTGGGGCCCCAGCAGCTCAAGCGCCGCCGAGGTGGTGAGCAGCTTGATGGCCGAGGCGGGGTTCATGGCCTGCCCGGCGCGGTGACTGATGCGCACCTGGCCCGCCGACAAATCGGCCACCCAAAACGAGGCCGCCTGCGGCGGCACCTGCGCCTGCGCCAGCGCCTGCAACACCGGCCGCGGCAAATCAACCGGTGGGGCGGCGTGGCCGAGGGCCGGCAGTGCAGCACAAATCCCAAGCCAAAAAATGCGGCGCAAAAGCAGCATGCGCAGGATCATAAGCCGCCGGCCCGGCACACGCTTACCCGGATAATGCCGCATGCGGCGCAAAAGCTGCCCGGCCCCCCTTTTAGCGCCCCACCGCCTTGACCCCACCCGCCTCTCGCCTGCTGGCTTTTGACACCAGCACCGACACCTTGTCGGTGGGCGTCAGCCATGGCACCCAACAGTGGCTGCACAGCGGGCCCGGGGCGGCGCAGGCATCGCTCACGCTGATTCCGACCCTCCTGCAATTGCTCGAGCAGGCCGGCTTGCGGCTGCAAGACCTTGACGCCATCGTCTTGAGCCGTGGGCCCGGCTCCTTTACCGGGGTGCGCACCGCCTGCGCCGTCGCGCAGGGGCTGGCGGCGGCCAGCGGCCGGCCGGTGCTGCCCATCGATACCCTGCTGGCCCTGGCCGAAGAGGCGCGGGCCCTGGCGCCGCAGCCCAGCCCTCAGCTCATTACCGCCGTGCTCGACGCTCGCATGAACGAGGTCTACGCACAGCATTTCGAGGCGGCAGGGCCACAGCTGCTGCGCCCGCTCGGGCCCTGTCGCCTGAGCGCCCCCGAGGATCTGGCCTACCCCGATGGGGCAGCCCGCCTGGTGGCCGGCAATGCCATGGACGCCTACCCCCAACTGAGCGCCGCACCACCGGGCAGCGTCTACCTGAGGGCCTTGCCCAGCGCCGCCGCTCTGCTGCGACTGGCCGCGGGCCGGCTCGACCAGGTCGTTGCCGCGGCGCAGGCGCTGCCCCTGTACGTACGAGACAAGGTGGCACAAACCACGCAAGAGCGGCTGGCGCTCAAGGCGGGGCAGGCAGCCCCGAGCGTGCCATGAGCGCGGTGCTCGAGACCGACACCGCCGAGCTGCGCCTGCAAGCCATGAGCGAAGACTGGCTCGATGAGGTCAGCCGGGTTGAAAAACGCGCCTACACCCATCCCTGGTCGCGCGGCAACTTCGCCGATTCACTGCGGGCGGGCTACTGCGCGCAAGTGCTGCTGCAGGGGCCGGACCTGATGGGCTACTACGTGCTGATGCTCGGCGCGCAAGAGGCCCATCTGCTCAACCTCAGTGTCGATCCGCCGCAGCAGGGCCGCGGGCTGGCGCGGCTGATGCTCGATGAGATGCTGCGCTTTGCGCAAGCCCAGGGTGCACAATCGCTGTGGCTTGAGGTGCGCACCAGCAACGTCCGCGCCCGCCAAATCTACGAACGCTATGGATTCAAAACGGTGGGCCTGCGCCGAAACTACTATCCGCTGGCGCCTTTCAAACGCGAGGACGCGGTGGTCATGAGCCTGCCGCTGGCCGCAGCCCAGCCATGAGCCTGGATGCCCGCCACAAGGCCATGCTGCGCGAGATGGGCGTGCGGCTGTGGTGGCCCACCCGCAGCGCACCAGCCCAGCCCACGGCGGCCCAGGCCGCAGAGGCCTCCCCGGCATCCAGCAGCGCATCGGGCCAGGCTTCAGACCGGCCGCCTGGCCAGGCCATGGGTCACGACCCGGCCACGCGCGTGGCCCCGCCAGCCGCAGCGACCGCCCCCACAGCACCCGCCCCCAAAGCGCCCACCTCGGTAGCGCCCACCTCGGTAGCGGGCACCGCGCGCAATACTGGCAGCACGGCCGCCAGCCCGCCCGCCAGCCCGCCCCGCAGCGAGCCGGCGCAAATGCCGCCCCCAGCGGGTCCGGGCGAGGCCCTGCATTGGCAGATTGGGCCCTTGCAGGCCCTGCACCCCGGCCCTGACGAGGCACCGCGCTGGCTGCTGCTGAGCGAGCAGCGACAAGAAAACGGCTGGGGCCCCGGCGGCCAGGCCAGCGAGTTGCTGCAGCGCATGCTGCATGCCGCCCGCCTGCACCAGGGCAGTCAGGTCTGGCTCGCGCCGATGCAGCGCTCGACCCAGGGCGGCGTGCAAGGCCTGGAGCAAGCCCTGGCCCTGGAGCCCGATCTGGTCTTCATCATGGGCCGGCTGGCGGCGCAGGCGCTGCTGGAGACGGCCGAACCCCTGGGCCGCCTGCGCGGGCAGGTGCATGAGCTGTGGGGCACCCCGGCCATCGTCAGTTACGACTGCGTGACCCTGCTGCGCAATCCAGCCGACAAGGCCAAAGCCTGGGACGATCTGTGCCTGGCCTTGCAGCTGGCGCGCGAGCAGCACGCCCAGCGGCTCGAAGCCGGCTGAGCGACAACCGGCCCCCACTGGGGCTTCCAGCTACTCAGCGCGAGCGCAGGCCGTCAAAGCAGGTGCCGGTGACCCACTCGACGATGGCTTCGTCTTCAAACTGGCCGCTGGCCTTCATGAATTCGAGCACCGGGTCACAGGCGCGCGCATACAGGGTGTAGAGCACCAAAATCGGCGGCAGCTTGGGGTTGATGCTGCCATTGGCCTGGCAGGCCTCGATCCACAGGCCGATGCGATCGCTGACATGGACCAGCAAGTCCAGATAGGTCTGATTGGCCATCAAGCGGGCGCGCAAGCTCGAATTTTGGCTGGGCAAGGTGGGCATCTGCCCGGCCAGTTGCAGGCGCATCATCCAGCGCGCCACCGCCTTGAGCTGCTCGATCGGCTCGGCTTGTGCAGGCAGCTGGTCCAAAAAGTCTTCGGCCTGCGCGAGCATGCGCACCATGGCGGCGGCGGCCAAGTCTTCCTTGCTCGGAAAATGCTTGTAAAGGCTGGCCTTGGCGATGCCCACCTGCGCGGCCACTTCATCGACCGTCATCAGGTCAAACCCTTTTTCGGCCAGCAAGCGGTTGACTGCCTGCACGATGGCATCTTCGCGCGCTTGCAGCATCTGCGCCTTGAAAGACGAACGTCGGGGCGGCCGCTGAATGTCGGCGCCGGTTGCGAGCGCCGAGGGCCCGCTGCGGTGATCGTCCTGCATGGTCATGCTTTCGTTAAGGGGAGGATCTCGGGCTGCTCACACGGGCCCAAGGTGAAAAAGAAAGTGGCGCCTTGCAGCGGCGCCGACTCGGCGCGCACCCGACCGCCGTGACGGCTGACGATGCGCTGCACAATGGCCAGACCCAGGCCCTGGCCCTCGAAGGGCTCAGAGCCGTGCAGGCGCTGATAAGGCTGAAACAGGCGCTGCGCCTGGCCCATGTCAAAACCGATACCGTGGTCACGCACAAAAAAAGCGCCGCCCCAACCCGGGGGCTGGGTTGGGGCATCGGGCGGCAGGCGGCCAAGCTCGATGCGTATGCGTGGGCCGCGGCTGCTGAACTTGCGTGCATTGCCCAGCAGGTTGTCGAGCAACTGGCGCAGCAGGCGTGCGTCGCCACAGGCGCGCAGCCCGGGCTCTATGCAGACCTCCAGCGGCGGCTCGGGATGCTGCTCGCGCCAGCCGTCCACGAGCTGTGCGGCGATCTCGCTGAGGTCGACCGGGCCGCACTGCATGGGCGAGCTCGACAAGCGCGAGAGCACCCGCACGGCCTCGATCAGCTCGCCCAGTTGCTCGACGCCGGCCCGCACGCGGGCGGCCAAGTGCCGCAGCGGCTCGCCCGCAGGCAGGGCCTCGAGGGACTCTTGGAGCAAGACAGAAAAGCCGTCAATTGCACTAAGCGGCGAGTGCAGATCGTGGGCCAGGGCATGAGAAAACGACTCGAGATCGTCACGCTCGCGCTCGAGG
>CANHBU010000170.1 GCA_947458345.1 Comamonadaceae bacterium | reverse complement strand
TCTATTTGTTCGCTTTTTATCTCTAATTCAATTCGCCCATGGTTGTTGAGCAAGCTCATAAGATTGCTCATTAAGCAGAGCGTATCGGGCGTCTGCTCCAACAGGTTGCCGGCATCAATCACATCGAGGCTGTTTTCCTCTAAAACCACCTGGCTTCCGTCCAAGGTTCGTGCCTTGACCGGGAAAGTGAGTTCTTGGCCTAGGTCTAGAACCAGATCGGGATGGGCTCGCTCGTGGGTGTCGACGTTGAGCCATCCGAGCTTGTAGTCTGTGCCCGCCCCGAGCTTCAGCCGGCTCGGCCGCCATGTATGCAGGGCTTTATGTTCGCCGCCCATATTCCAAAGGGCTTGACAGTAGCCGTAGGCAATTTGCCATGCATCAGAGGCATCGGTTTGTGCGAAAGCCTCCAATTGCTTTTCTGCCCGCTTTTGCCAGAGCGGTGTCATGAACTCCTTGGTGAAAAAGGCTTTCAGGCCGTCTTCGCTCACCCAGCTTACGGCCTCTTCAAATGCGTGCGGTGGGGTGGTGCGATCGGTTCGTTCCGAGATCACTGGTGTGCCCAGGGAAAGTGTATGAAAGGCGCGAGCCTGCTCGAACCGGCTGCTTTCGTAAAAGTGGCAGTTAAACACGGCCTTTGACTGGCGGATGAACTGGTCGCGTTCTTCGCCGTAGAGTGGGTGGTCAAAGCGTGAGACGCTCCAGCCGCAGGCTTCAATGTGTTCAAAAATCGCTTTGCGGCGCTCGTTGATGCTGCCAAAAAACAGCAGGTCAATTGGGCGGTCTTGCAGGGGCAATGCGGGGGCAGTGGCCAGGTAGGGTGCATATTGAAATGAAACCACAGGCACATCGCCGGGTTTGCAACCATAGGCGGCCAAATTGCGGGCGTCATAGTCAATCACTGCAGAAGAGCCGAGCAGGTCCATGTAGGCGCGGCTGACTCGGGCGCCTCCTTCGCCAAGTTGTTCTAAATTGAAGAATACGCAGGTATGGTGCTGGCGCTGCTCAGAGGCAAAGCCCAGGTGGGCGCCAAAGATGATGTTGACCGCGTCTTTGCGTAGCCGGTTCTTGCCGACGGTGACCTCCGCACCCAAGCGGCGCAATTGATAGCGCGCATACCGGGCCTGGTCCAGGAAGCCCTGGGAATGGATGTAGCCGGCAGGCTGCATGATGCTCAAGTGGATGCGTGTCGTCATGGCTTGGCCTAAGGGAGTGTTGAGGCCTTCATGCAATTGGTATGCCATCAGGGTTTGCCGGTTTTCAGGGGCTGCGGCGCTTGGGTGGGCGCTGATTCGGGCTCAATTTGCCGCTGGTGTGGCAAGACCTTGCCGCCCTCTGGGGTTGCTGTGAGCGATCAAGTGGCCTTGGCTTTGAATCGGGGTCAGACACCGATTTCCGACGTCGCGAGTCAACGGCCGTAGAGCCCCCCACTTCTACAATCTTTTCATGCGCTTGACCCCCCACCAACGCCAGGTTTTGACCCAAACCGCCCGCGATTGTTTTGATCCGGCGGTTCAGGTGCGCCTGTTCGGTTCGCGCGCTGACGATGCCCGCAAAGGCGGCGACATCGACCTTTTGATTGAAACCCAGCTCCAGGATCCAGCCCAAATTGCCCGGGCCCACACCCAGTTCCTGGCCCGGGTTTACATGGCTTTGGGTGAGCAACAGATTGACGTGTTGATCGATTACCCAAGTTGTCAAAGCCAAGCACCCATCTACCAGTTGGCGCGGCAGGGGGTGTTGCTGTGAGCGATCAAGCTGCCTAAAACCCGCCTATCTGAACGATGCGATTGACGCGGTGGCCGTTCTGGGGGCTCTGTTGGGTCGCGTGGCAAAGGACGTTCCCTGAATCAGGACCAGATCATCGATGTCGGAAGCCTTCAGGCGATGCGTGCCATGCGCTCTGCCGCATGGTTCATATGCTGCCCTAGTGCCGCCACGCAGGGCGCAAAGTTGACGCTCAGACGCGGCTCGGCTTGCAGTTGCGCCAGGTACTTTGCGGCCAGGTCGTGCGCGCGGCGCCACACGGGGCCGGGGACGGCGGCGTCAAACTGTGCTGGCGGCACGGCATTGGGCAGGCCGCCCCCGCTGCGAGGGGCAAAGGCCATAGGAGTCATGTCATAGGCGGGCGCCAGCCGATATGGGCGGCCTGTTTCGGTGACGAAAGTCAGGTTGCCGTTGTGCATGTCGGTATTGCCGATCAGCGTGCCATAAGCCCACAGGAGCTTGGCGGTATCGCTCGCATCGCCTGTAACGTGCCGCCCTTGCATCAGCCGATCTGCAAGGCGGGGCCAGTTGTTTTCCGCCGGCCCCGCACCCACCAACTCAGCGTCCAGGGCCGCCAGCGAGATGAGGCCACGCCGACCCAGCGCCCCCTCGCGGTCAAAGCGCTGCACCTCCAGAAAACGCTGCACGCCGTGGTCCAGCACCTGCGTGCGTGAAGCCGCAACGCCCCCATCGACCAGCGTTTGCAAAGCCAGATGCTCGGCCAGCAGCAGGTCGCGCCAGCGCTGGCTCACGGGGCTGTCTGGCACCTCGCTGAACTTGACCAGCACATGGCAAGGCCCTTGAGCGGTCTGCGAATAGGCCATGAACTTGGGCTGCTCCCCGGCGGCCGACGATCCCGGCGCATCGCCTCGGGCCGCCTCTTGCGACAGGCGCGCGTAGGCCTGGGCCTTGTCGCTGACGGCAAGCGGCTCGGGCGCCCGCTGGGTCAGAAATCGCTCGCGGGCCAGGTCGCCCAGCAACACATTGCCCACCATGTCATGGCCATGCGCAAGCAGAGCGCGCAGCGCGTGAGTGTCGCTCCAGTCGGTCAGGCGTGCCGGCAAACCCAGCAGGTGGCCATGGCGCTGCGCGTAGGCCCGGCCCAGGTAGCCTTGCGGCCGCATGTCAAACAGCCACCAGGGCAGGCTGTCGGTGTGATGCGTCGCGCCGCCCGCCTCGCGCATCACGAAGCCTTGCGAACGCACCGGCACCAAAGTGCCCAGCATGTGAATGGCGCCTTGCGTGTCCACGCGGTAGACGGAAATGTCGGGCAAGCCACGCTCGGCGTCGCGCAGTGCATAGCGTGCAGAGCGGGCTGCGCCCACGCGCACCAGTTCCTGCCCCAGCCCTGAGATGGCGCGCGACACGGTAGGCTGGCTCACCCCCAGCTGGTCGCTCAGCTGCGCTGCCGATTGCGGCCCCCGCATCAGGTTGCTGCGCAAGGCTTCAAGGTGAGAAGGCATGGCACTGAATAGAAAATGAATAGATTATTGCATAGATAATTTCAGGTGGGTGATGTTTGGTGGGCTTTCCCCTTCGCCTCGCCATCCGCGATTCCAAAGCCATACCGCCGCTGCCAAGAATCAGCGGCCGGGCCTCGGGGTAAAGCTTGGTGAATGTGTCCAGCCCCCCACAAGCCGTACCTGCGGCAAGCGCTTGCCGCACCGGACAAGCGGCTGCGTCAGCGACCGCTGAAAAGGGTATTTCCCCAATGGAGAAGAGGCTTTTGGGTGAGGCACAGCGACGCTTGAAAACTGCCTCTAACCGTGCCGGAAAAGCCTGGCACGGCCTTTGCAACTACCTGCTCATTCGATGTCCCCGGCAATTTTTGTCCGACGACTTTTTGACACTTTGAACAGGAGTTTGTCCATGAGCCAACTCAGCCAAGCCTTGATGTCCGAAGCCTCTTTGGGCCGGATGTTGAGCGACCGCGCGGTCTCGCGTTTATCGGCCACCGAGATTCGTGAGGCGATTGCCGACCTGGTTGTGCAGGGCCGCATGGACCTGGCCAATGCTTTGGGCGATGCCGGCATCAGCCTGTATCCAGACAGCGAAGACATGCTGGCCATGGCCGCTTTGCTGGCCGAGTCGCGCCAGGACTGGACGGCTGCAGAGGAGCTGCTGGCAAAGCTGCTGCTCAAGCAGGGTGCAGGCGCAACGGTGGCGAGCTGGCAGCACTACATCCGCGTGCTGCGCTGCCTGTGCGAGTGGCAGTCTGCGATTTTGATCACGGGCCGTGCGCTCGAGTTCTATCCGGGCAATCCGGCCTTGATGGCCGAGTTGCAATCCCTCGAGGCCCAGCTCGGCGATTTGCAGCCGATGGACACCAACGAAACCCGCCACTGAATCGCGTCGAGACAAGCCACGGGCCTGTCACACCGTTTTCTTGAAGGAGTCACTCCATGACCGTCATCAACACTAACGTCAAGTCATTGATTTCGCAAAATGCCTTGAACAAGAACAACCGCGCGCTGTCTGCAGCGATGGAGCAGTTGTCGACCGGCAGGCGCATCAATTCGGCCAAGGACGATGCGGCGGGTTTGGCGATCTCTTCGCGGATGACGTCCCAAATTCGGGGCCTCGATCAAGCGGTGCGAAACGGCAATGATGGCATCTCCATGCTGCAAACCGCTGAGGGCGCCTTGATCGAGGTCACCAACATGCTGCAGCGCATGCGCGAGCTGTCGGTGCAGTCGGCCAACGACACCTATGCCCAGCAGGACCGCGGCTATCTGGATCAGGAATTCCAGCAGCTCAAGGACGAGGTACACCGTATCAGCCGGGCCACCCAGTGGAATGGCATGAACATTCTCGACGGATCTTTCGAGGGCGACGAGGGCGTGGCGGGCAAGTTTGCCTTCCAGGTCGGCGCCAATGAAGGGCAGACCGTCACGCACACGCTGGGCGATATTGGCTTTCGCAAGGCCGTGGTTGAGACGCAGGTGACGACGGCTGCTGGTGGCGGCGCCAAGGAGGCCGGATCCGTTAGCCTGTCGGGTTCTTTTGCAGAAGGCGACGTTGTCGCAGTCACTTTCAAGGGAACGACCAGCACTCTTACGGTAGCGGCTTCACATATTGTCGACGGCGACGATGAGGCGACTTTGGCCAACGTGGCTGGTGGTCTGGCGACAATTATGGCGGCGACGGCGGAAATTGGAACGGCTGTTGCAACAGACGGCGTCATTGCCTACGAGGCCACGACGGCCGACGATCCGCTCTCTGGCTCGGTCAGCCGCACCATCACCGGCGATACCGCCGCTTTGGCCGACATCCAAGACTTGGACATCTTGACCACGCCCAATTCAAGCGAAGCGCTGGCAGCGCTCGATGTGGGTATCGACACCATCAACAGCGCTCGAGCCGACATCGGCGCCATGATCAACCGACTGACTTACGCGGTAGACAACCTGACGAACTTGGGCTCGGCCAGCGACGACCTCCTCAACTCTGAATTGAATGCTCAGATTAGCCAGCGACAAACCGAT
>CANHBU010000169.1 GCA_947458345.1 Comamonadaceae bacterium | reverse complement strand
TCGCGGTTATGTGGAGGTGCTGCCGCGCCTGCGTGAGCTGCTGGCGATGCGGCGCTCGCTCGCGCAGCGCCTGCTGGCCGATCCACCCGATGTCTTCATGGGTGTCGATGCGCCCGACTTCAACCTTGATCTGGAGGTGGTGCTGCGCAAGCGGGGCGTACCCACGGTCCACTTTGTCAGTCCCTCCTTTTGGGCCTGGCGCGCCGGCAAGATCGACAAGCTCAGGCAGGCCGCTGACCAGGTGCTGTGTATTTTTCCTTTTGAGCCCGAGCTGCTGCAGGCCCATGGGGTGCCGGCGACCTATGTGGGCCACCCCCTGGCCAGCATGATCGCCCTGGCGCCGGATCGCGCGGCTGCCCGCCAGCAGCTCGGGCTAGATTCGCAGGCGGCCGTGGTGGCTTTGCTGCCGGGCAGTCGCGAGGCAGAGATCAGGCATTTGGCGCCGCGGTTTTTTCAGGCTGCACGGCAGATGCTTGGCCAGCGGCCGGATTTGCGTTTTGCCGTGCCGACCCTGCCGGCTTTGCGCCAGCAGGTACAGGCTGCGGCGCAGGCCGCAGGCTTTGCCCCGGGTGACCGGGCGCTGCACTTGTTTGAGGGTCAGTCCCATGCCGTGCTGGCGGCCTGCGACGTGGCGCTGGTGGCCAGCGGCACGGCCACCTTGGAGGCCGCCTTGTTCAAGCGGCCGATGGTCATCGCCTACCACATGCCGTGGCTGAGCTGGCAGATCATGCGCCGCAAGCAGCTGCAACCCTGGGTGGGCTTGCCCAATATCTTGTGCCAGGAGTTTGTGGTCCCCGAATTCATCCAGGAGCGCGCGCGGCCCGATGCGCTGGCCGCGGCCGTGCTCGATTGGCTCGACCGTCCGCAGCAGGGTGCAGCCGTGCAGCAGCGTTTTGAGCAGTTGCACCACCTGCTGCGGCGCGATACCGCCCGATTGGCCAGCGATGCGATCGAAAAAGTCCTTGGCCGCGCCTGAGCAGGCGGTGCTGGCCTGGGACGCGCCCGGCCTTGTCGCAGGTGTCGACGAGGCCGGGCGCGGGCCGCTGGCCGGACCAGTGGTGGCCGCTGCGGTCATTCTCGACGAGCTGCGTCCGATTCAGGGACTGGCTGACTCCAAAGTGCTCACGGCCCGGCGCCGGCAAGTGCTCTACGAGCAGATCATGGCCCGCAGCCTGTGCTGCTCGGTTGGCCAGGCCAGCGTGCAAGAGATCGATGCGCTCAACATCTTGCAGGCCACTTTGCTGGCCATGAGGCGCGCCGTCGATGGCCTGCGGCTCAAGCCGGTCAAGGTGCTGGTCGATGGCAACCAGCTGCCAACCCTGCCTGTGCTGGCGCAGGCTATTGTGGGCGGCGATGCGAAGGTGGCGGCCATTTCGGCAGCCTCTATCGTGGCCAAAGTGACGCGTGACCGCTGGTGCGAGCAGTACCACGAACTTTTCCCGCAGTACGGATTTGACCGACACAAGGGCTATGGCACGGCCGAGCATCTTGCTGCGCTCAGCCGCCATGGGGCAAGCCCCGAGCACCGCCGCAGCTTTGCACCGGTGGCCCGGGTCTACAAGGAGCAGGCATGAGCGTGGTCGATCACATCAGTTCTCGCGCCAACCCCTTCATCAAGGATTTGCGGCGGCTGGCGCAGGACGCTTCGGCCTACCGCTCGCAGGGCGCTGTCTGGCTGGAGGGCGACCATCTGGTCGATGCTGCCGTGGGCCGAGGTCTGCGCTTGCAAACCCTGGTGCTGGCGCAATCGGCCTGCCCCGACTTACCGCAGACTTGGTCGCAGGCGGCCGGGCGCATCGTGCGGGTGCCCGATGCTTTGTGGCGAGAATTTAGCGCGCTGCCTTCGCCGGCCGGTTTGGGCGCGGTGCTCGATTTGCCGCCGGCCGCAAGCCTGAAGCACGATGGTGCTTGCGTGGTGCTCGACCGGCTGCAAGATGCGGGCAATGTCGGCTCCATCTTGCGCAGCGCGGCCGCCTTTGGTGTCGGGCAGGTGCTGGCCTTGCAGGGCACGGCGGGCCTGTGGTCACCCAAGGTGCTGCGCGCCGGCATGGGGGCGCACTTTGCGCTCGATTTGTTCGAAGGTCTGCGCCCGAGCGATGTACTCAACCTCAAGGCGCCGCTGGCTGTCACCAGCTCCCATCAGGGCCAGTTGCTGCACGAGCAGCCGCCGCCTTGGCCCTGCGCCTGGGTGTTCGGACACGAGGGGCAAGGGGTCGATCCTGCGCTGCTGGCCAATGCCCGCTACCGCGTGCGCATCCTTCAGCCGGCGGGTCAGGAGTCGCTCAATGTGGCCAGTGCTGCGGCGATCTGCCTGCACGCCAGCGCAGTCTTGGCGGCCGCGGGCAGACTATAATCAGGGGCTTTTCCAATCAGCCTCGCCCGGGCGCAGCAAAAGCCGACTTCATACACCAGCAACAGCCAGCGCCCAAGGGATGCAGGTCCTTGTGCGCGTGCGGCCGGGCGAACCGTCAAACAAACGGAGACCCCAGTGCTTTTGTCCCTTCAGGGAAATCATCCCCTGGCCATTTTGGCCCTAGCAGACGGCACGGTCTTTGTTGGCAACTCCATCGGAGCGCCTGGCTCCACTGTCGGTGAAGTGGTGTTCAACACCGCCATGACCGGCTACCAGGAAATCCTCACCGACCCGAGCTACTGCCAGCAGATCGTCACACTCACCTACCCGCACATCGGCAATTACGGTGTGAACCCCGAAGATGTGGAGGCCGAGCGGGTGTATGCCGCGGGCTTGATCATCAAGGATTTGCCGCAACTGGCCTCCAATTTTCGCCAGACGCAAGACCTTTCTGGTTATCTGCGGGCAAATGGCACGGTGGCCATCGCCAATATCGACACCCGTGCGCTGACGCGTCACCTGCGCACCCACGGCGCGCAAAACGGCAGCATCGTCGCCTTGCCGCTGGGTCAGGCGGCCGGCGATGCGCAGATCGCTCAGGCCCTGGCTTTGGCGCGCGGCGCGCCGAGCATGGCCGGCCTGGATCTGGCCCAGGTGGTTTCGGTGGCGCAGCCCTACGAGTGGAGGCAGACCGAGTGGAAACTCGGCAGCGGCTATGGCGTCCTCGATCAGCCGCGCTTTCATGTGGTGGCCTATGACTTTGGCGTGAAGAAAAACATCTTGCGCATGTTGGCTGAGCGCGGCTGCCGGGTTACGGTGGTGCCGGCCAAGACCGGTGCGGCCCAGGTGCTGGCCCTGCAGCCCGATGGGGCCTTTCTGTCCAACGGGCCGGGCGATCCGCAGCCCTGCGACTACGCCATCGAGGCCGCCCGAACCATCATCGAAGCCGGCCTGCCCACTTTTGGCATCTGCCTGGGTCACCAGATCATGGCGCTGGCCTCCGGGGCCAGCACCTTCAAGATGAAGTTCGGCCACCATGGGGCCAACCACCCGGTCAAGGACCTCGATAGCGGCCGGGTCAGCATCACCAGCCAGAACCACGGCTTTGCCGTGGACGACAAGTCACTGCCGCCGAATCTGCGCGCCACCCACATCAGCCTGTTCGATGGCACGCTGCAGGGCCTGGCCCGCACCGACAAGCCCGCGTTTTGCTTCCAGGGTCACCCGGAAGCCTCGCCCGGTCCCCACGACATCGCCTATCTGTTCGATCGTTTCATCGGCATGATGGAAGCCAGGGCATGAGTTTTTACGGCGTCACCGACATCTGGACCTACGCGCTGGGCGCACTGGGCATCATTTTGCTGCCCGGTCCCAACTCCTTGTTCGTGCTGTCAGTGGCCACGGCGCGTGGCGTCAAGGCGGGTTACCAGAGTGCGATGGGCGTGTTCGTGGGTGACACCGTGTTGCTCATACTCACTGCTTTAGGAGCTGCCAGCCTTTTGCACACGTATCCGGCCTTGTTCCTGGTCGTCAAGTACTTGGGCGCGGGCTACCTGACCTGGTTGGGGCTCAATCTGATTGGCTCTGCCTGGGCGTCTTTGCGTGCCCCGGCTGTGAACGCATCGACACCATCGGCTGAGAACCCCGTGCATTTGACCCGCCCGTTCGAGCGGGCGCTGGTCATCAGCCTGCTCAACCCCAAGGCCATTTTGTTTTTGTTGTCGTTCTTCGTGCAGTTCATCGACGTGAGCTACGCAACACCTGCCGTGCCTTTTTTGATACTGAGTGCCATCGTCATGGCCTTCAGTGCCCTTTATTTGTCCGCGCTGATTTTTGCGGGCGTCCGGCTGGCTCAGGCCTTCCGCCAGCGTCAGCGCCTGTCAGCCGGCTTGTCCAGCGGCGTTGGGGGACTGTTTGTGTGGTTTGGTGTCAAGCTGGCCACCGCCAACCTGAACTGACCCGCAGCCTGACCCGATCAAGAAAAATACACAAGTAGCGCACCATGCCAAAACGCACAGACCTTAAGAGCATCCTCATCATCGGCGCCGGCCCGATCATCATCGGCCAGGCCTGCGAGTTCGACTACTCCGGCGTACAGGCCTGCAAGGCTTTGCGCGAAGAGGGCTACAAGGTCATTTTGATCAACAGCAACCCGGCCACGATCATGACCGATCCGGCCACGGCCGATGTGACCTACATCGAGCCGATCACTTGGCAGACGGTGGAAAAAATCATCGCCAAGGAGCGCCCCGATGCGATCTTGCCGACCATGGGCGGGCAGACGGCTCTCAACTGCGCGCTAGACCTGTGGCGTCAGGGCGTGCTCGACAAGTACCAGGTCGAGTTGATCGGGGCCACGCCCGAGGCCATCGACAAGGCTGAAGACCGCCTCAAATTCAAGGACGCCATGACCAAAATTGGTCTGGGATCGGCGCGTTCGGGCATTGCCCACAGCATGGCCCAAGCCTGGGAGGTGCAAAAGATGGTGGGTTTCCCCACCGTGATCCGGCCCAGTTTCACGCTCGGCGGCACGGGCGGGGGCATCGCCTACAACGCCGAAGAGTTCGAGGCCATCTGCAAGCGCGGCCTGGAGGCTTCGCCGACCAACGAGCTGCTCATTGAAGAGTCTTTGCTGGGTTGGAAAGAGTACGAGATGGAGGTGGTGCGCGACAAGAAAGACAACTGCATCATCGTCTGCTCGATCGAAAACCTGGACCCGATGGGCGTGCACACCGGCGACTCGATCACGGTGGCGCCGGCGCAGACCCTGACCGACAAGGAATACCAGATCATGCGCAACGCCTCGCTGGCGGTACTGCGCGAGATCGGTGTGGACACGGGCGACTCCAACGTGCAGTTCTCGGTCAACCCCAAGGACGGTCGCATGATCGTCATCGAGATGAACCCGCGCGT
>CANHBU010000168.1 GCA_947458345.1 Comamonadaceae bacterium | reverse complement strand
TGGAGCCCGATGAGGCCTCGCCGATGAGCTCCAGGCCTTCGAGGGCCTGCGCCTGGGCATCGAACCAGGCGACAAAGGGCAGGTTGCGGCTGGCATCGCTGGCATGGCGCCAGCTGCTGCCTTCAATGCGCACCTCGGACTCGCTGCAGCCCCACTGCAGGGCCACTTGCGCCCTGCCCTGCTCCATGAGGCGGCGGCACAGGTCCAAGACGGCGCTGCCCAGGCCGTAGAGCGTGCGCGAGCCGCCCGTGGAATTGCCCACCAGGTCGCGGCCGACCTCGCCCGCGACAAAACGCACCCGCTCCACGGGCAAGCCCAGCTCGCGCTCGACGATCTGGGCAAAAGACGTTTCATGGCCTTGTCCCGATGCGCCCGAAATGGCGTGCAGCGTCAGGCCCGCTGACTCGATGCGCCCGCGCACTTGGTCCTTGGCGGCAGCGCCCGGGCCGCAGGACTCGAGGTAATAGGCCAGGCCACGGCCGTACAAGTGGCCGCGTGCCTGCGCCTGCTGGCGCCGCAGGGCAAAGCCGGCAGGGTCGGAGGCGGCCAGCGCGCGGCCCATGACGCGCTCGAAGTCGCCGGTGTCGTACACCGTGCCATTGGCGGTCTTGTAGGGAAACTGGGCCGGCGCAATAAAGTTGAGCCGGCGCAAGGCCACTGGATCGAGCCCGTGCTCATGCGCAGCATGGTCCATCAGGCGCTCGATGGCATACGACACATCGGGGCGCCCGGCGCCGCGGTAAGCCGATACCGGCACGGTGTTGGTGTAGAAGATGTGCGAGCGCATGTGCAGCGCCGGCACCTGGTAGACGCCGCCCATGGTGATGGCCAGGTTGCGCGCGCCAATGTGGGTGCTGTAGTAGACATTGAAGGCGCCAGCGTCGACTTGGTTGTCAAAGCGAATCGCCAGAATGCGGCCTTGTGCATCGAGTGCAATATGGCCATGAAGGGTGAGCGCACGCCCGTGCCAGTCGCTGAAAAAGGTTTCAGAGCGACTGCTGGTCCATTTGATGGGTCGGCCCAGGGTGCGGGCGGCCAGCATGAGCAGCACATGCTCGGGCGTGACCGTGCCGCGCAGGCCAAAAGAGCCCCCCACATCCTGGGTGTGGATGCGGATCGAGTCGGCTGGCCAGCCGGTAATGGCAACGAGCATGCCCAGCATGCTAAGCAGGCCCTGGGTGGGGGTGCGCACATGGGTCTGGCCGGTGGCTGCATCGTGCCAAGCCTGTACCGCACGCGGCTCCATCGGCGCCGGAATCAGCCTCTGGCTGGCGACCTTGACGTTGGAGGTCATGGCCGCGCGCGCAAAGGCCGCATCGACCGCTGCGCGATCGCCGTTTTCGTAAATGACCGAGGTGTTGCCCGGCGCGCTGGGGTGCAGTTGCACGGCGCCTGGGGCGGTGGCGTCTTCGAAGTTGACCACACAGGGCAGGCTGTCGTAATCGATGGCAGCAAGCTCGGCCGCGTCGGCCGCCTGCGCAGCGGTTTGGGCCACGACCATGGCCATGGGTTGGCCGACGTAGTGCACGGTGCCAGCTGCGAGCACCGGCATGCGGCAAATCACCTGAGGCCGCTCCTGCGCGTCTTTGACGGTGACCGCGTTGATGAGCTCGTTAAAGCCTGCCGCCGCAACATCCTCAGCCGTGAGCACGGCTTGCACGCCCGGGGCGCTGCGCACCTGGCTCCAGTCGGCCTTGAAGCGGGCATGCGCGTGGTCCGATCGCACCATCACCGCGTGCAAGCTGCCGGCCATGACCGCATCGGATGTGAATTGACCGTGGCCTGTAATCAGCCGCTGGTCTTCCTTGCGCAGCAAGACCGCGCTCATGTCTGCGCCCCTTGCATGGCCTGGGCCGCCTCTTGCACCGCGTCAACAATGTGCACATAGCCGGTGCAGCGGCACAGATTGCCTTCAAGCCCTTCTTCAATCTGCGCGCGGGTGGGCCGGGGGTTGTGGCGCAGCAAGTCGACGCTGGACATGATCATGCCCGGCGTGCAAAAGCCGCACTGCAGGCCGTGGCAGCGCGAAAACGCCTCCTGCACCGGATGCAGACCGGCCGCGCCCAGGCCCTCGATGGTGAGCACCTGGCCGCCATCGGCCTGCGCCGCCAGCACAGTGCAAGACTTGACTGCGCGGTCGTTGAGGTGCACGGTGCAGCAACCGCACTGCGTGGTGTCGCAGCCGATATGGGTGCCGGTCAGGGCAAACTGCTCACGGATGACATCGACGAGCAAGGTGTGGTCGGGCACTTCGACGCTGCGAGGTGTGCCGTTGAGAGAAAAATCGATGCGCATGGAGGGGCTCGGTTGTGGCGGTAAAAAGGGCGCTCTGGCCCGGCTGGCTTCAGGGCGGCAACACGGGCCAGGGCGGCCCGCAGGGCTCAGGCCGCGCCCCGCCAGCGGCGCCACCAGGCGGTCTGGCTGAAGATGGTCAGCAGCAAGGCCGCCAAAATGACAGCGGACAGAGGCGATGACAGGAATTCTGCCGCAAATTGCGCCGGCTTGCCCTCAGCCGAAATCATGGCCTGCCGGTAGCTCTTGTCCATCAGGGGGCCCAAGATCATGCCCAAAATGACGGGGCCGACCTGAAAGCCATAGCGCTTGAGAAAGTAGCCGAAGATGCCAAAGCCCAGCATCCAGTAGACATCGACCGGGTTGTTATTGATCGCATAGGCGCCCACTGCGCACAGCACCAGAATCAGCGGCAACAAGATCGGCTTGGGCGTCTCGACAATCTTGGCAAACAGCTTGATGCCGGTCAGACCAAAAATCAGCAAGAAGCAGTTGGCCAGCACGAGACTGCCCACGATGAACCAAAACAGGTGCGGGGTTTCAATCATCAGCATCGGGCCGGGCTTGAGCCCGTGGATGTAGAGCGCGCCGATGATGACCGCCGTGACCGCATCGCCCGGAATGCCGAGCGTCATCATGGGAATGTAGGCGCCGCCGACGGCCGCGTTGTTGGCCGACTCGGGCGCAACCAGTCCTTCTTCAGCGCCTTGCCCGAAGGGACGGGTCGGATTCTTGACCGTGCGTTTGGCATGGTCGTAAGCCATGAGCGCAGCAATATCGCCTCCAGCCCCCGGCAGGGCGCCCACCACCACGCCGATTGCCGAGGTTCGCATAGACAGGGGCAAATGCTTGCGCACCCGAGCCCACGAAGGCACGATGCGCGAGACATCCTGACGCACCGCCCGGGTCTTGAGTTCGTGCAGTTGCACCAACACCTCGGCCACACCAAAAAAGCCGATCATGGCGGCCACGTAGGAGATGCCTGCCGTCATCTGCACATGGCCAAAGGTAAAGCGATGCTCGGCCGTCATCGGGTCGAGCCCGACCATGCTGATCAGAACGCCGAGCGCGCCGGCAAAGATCCCTTTGACCAGCGAGCCGCCCGACAAAGCGCCGACGAGCAAGATGCCCCAGATGGCCAGCATCAGGTAGTCGCGCGGCGCAAACTTGAGCGCAAACTCCGACAGCGCCGGCGCTGCCACAGCCAGCGCAGCGATGCCCACAAAGCCGCCGATGACCGATACCACCGTGGTCAAGCCAATGGCCATGCCGGCCTCGCCGCGCTTGGCCAGAGGGTAACCATCGAGCCCGGTGGCAATCGCCGCCGGCGCGCCCGGGATGTTGAGCAAGATGGCACTGCGCGAGCCGCCGTAAACGCCGCCCAGAAAAATGCCCGAGATCAGGGTCAGGGCCTCGTTGACATGCCACTTGAAGGTAAACGAGATCAGGATGGAAACCGCCATCGTGACCGACAGGCCCGGAATCGCGCCGATGTAGATGCCGGCAAAGGTCCCGGCTGCTGTCAAAAACAGCAGGTAGGGATCGGTCCAACTCATCAAGAAAAATTCGAGAGCCTGCATCATCGAAACAGGTTTTGCAGCCAACTGCCCTTGGGCAGCACCACCGAGAAAATGGTTTGAAACACGCCGTAGATCGCAGCCAGGGTGGCCACACTGACGCCCACATTAAGCAGCCACCGTTGGCTGCCGAGCAAGCGCATGGACAGCAGCAAAAACAAAAAGGAGGCGCCGAGAAAGCCCAGCCGGGGCAGGGCCAGCATGTACAGGCACACTGCCACGGTAAAGCCCACCCAGATCGGCGGCGTGACCTGCGCAACAAAGGCCTGCCAGTTGCCCTGCCCGCTAAAGTCGGCAGGCCCGCGCCGCAGGCTTTGCCAGGAAAAGACAGCGCCGGTGACGACCATCGTGGCCGCCGCCAGCATGGGAAACATGCCGGCCGAAGTCAGCGACTCAAAGCCAGAAATCCCATACGCCTGCCAAAGCAAAAACAGGCTCAAGAGCAGCAGCAAGGCGCAAAAGGCCAGTTCGCCGGGAAGCCGCGCCGGCCCCGGCTCACCGCCTTCTTGCGCGCCAGGTGCGGCAGGCATCAGGGACGGGCGATGCCCAGATCAGCAGGCGAGCGCTTGGCCACACCGGCTTCTTGCAGCGTCCACGCAGTGACCGACTGCCACTTCTTGAGGAAGGCGTCGGCCTCTGCGCCCGAAATATTCATGACTGCATTGCCACGGCCAACCATCAGGTCAACAAATTTGGGGTTGCTGGCAGCGGTCTTGAAAGCCGTCGTCAGCCTGGCCTTGACCGCATCGGGCACGTCACGCTTGACGAACACGCCGTAGAACGGCCCCCAGGGCAAATACTTGCCAATGGCCGGCAAGTCGCCCGTCAAGGCCGGGATGCCTTCATGAGGCTGCGAGCTGAGCACGGCGATGGCTTTGACCCGGCCGGCCTTGATGTGCTCGGAGGCAGCGCCCAGCCCCACCGGCATGAAGTCCACATGGCCGCCTTGCAAAGCCGTCAGGCCCGGGCCCTCGCCGTCAAAGGGGACGGCTGTCACGGGCATCTTGGTGACCGTGCCGATCATGGAGCCCACGCTGTGCGGCAGGCCGCCGGGGCCGGTCGAGCCCATCTTGACCTTGCCCGGATTGGCTTGGATATCGGCCAACAGGTCCTTGAAAGATTTCCAGGGCTTGTCTTTGTTGGCCACAATCACCACGATGCCGCGGCCCAGGATGTTGACCGGATAAAACTTGGAGTAGTCCAGATCGCCAATGCCGAGCACGCCGTGCAGTTGCGGGTTTTCTGCGCCGAGCAGCAAGGTGTAGCCGTCTGAGGGCTGCTGGTTGACGAAGTTGGTCGAAATCGCGCCCGAACCGCCAGAGCGGTTTTGCAAGACGATCTTCTTGCCCAGTGCCTCTTCGGCCATGGGAGCCACCGCCCGCGCCACCACGTCAGTGGCGCCGCCGGCGCC
>CANHBU010000167.1 GCA_947458345.1 Comamonadaceae bacterium | reverse complement strand
GTTGTGCAGCTGACCGTTGCGGCGGCTGGTGATGCGCACGCCGGCCGCATCGCGCTCGACGAGCAGCACCGGACTGGACAGGCGCTTGTCCTCGATGCCGGCGGTGATTATGTGCCCATGGCTGCGCGCGCCGCCGGCCACGGCCCACCACTACGGCCGGCCAGTGACCTGCAGCAGACCGTGGTTGTGGCAAAAGCGCAGCATGGTGGCCAGCGGAAACTGCAACATCTGGTCAGTCGGACAGGACCAGATGCAGCCCAACATAGGCAGCAAATAGCCGTCGCGAAAGCCATCGGACAAACGGTTGGCCTGCAAGAACTGCGACAGGGGCTGCATCAAGCGGGCATCGTCGGGCGCACCCTCCAGGCGCTGCGCCAAGTCCGTACACAGCCGGTTAAAGCGCAAGATATCGCCCAGCATGCGCCAAAACCGAGGACGCAGCAGGTTGCTGCGCTGCGCAAACACGGTGTTGAGGCTCGAGCCGCTCCACTCCAGGTGGGCCTGCCGGGCCGTGGCCGGCGCCTGCACCGAAAAGGACATGTCCGATTTCGCTGTGGTCACGTCCAGCTGCGCAAACAGGGCAATGAGCTGCGGATAGGTGCGTTCGTTAAAGACCAAAAAGCCGGTGTCAACGCCGTGCGTCACCGGGCCCTGAGCCGTGGGCAAGGTGACGTCGACGGTGTGGGTGTGGCCGCCAAAGTAGTCGGCCGCTTCGAACAGTGTCAGCTGGGCCTGCCCGCGCAACTGATGGGCCGCTGCCAGGGCCGCAATGCCCGAGCCCACGATGGCCACCCGCGGCTGGCCGGCCGCGCTGGATTCGGCGGCCGTCGGCAAGCCTGAGCGCATGAGCAGGTCAATGCCCATCTCACGCGCCCGATGAGAAAGATGTTGCGAAGCGCCCCGAGGCAATAAAGGGAGGGAGGGAGGAGGAGAAACACCCCGAGCTTGCAACCAGGCCATGCGGCGCCGGAAGACTTCGCAACGAAAACTGTGTATTTTGAAAGCCCATCAAAACCCGTGAGCGGCCCAAGGAATTCACCGGGCGGCAGGCGCTACCCATCGGGCCGGCGAGCCGAGCCCGCGAGCCAGTGGCGGCGTTAAAACCGGAGCGGTTCATCCTTGTCTCCATTGAGTCGATGCGCAGCAGATCCAAAGTGACCGGACGGTCATTTTGTGACTGCTCAGTTATTTTGCCACAAGTTGCTCGATTTGTTTGACCAGACGAGGATCCTGAGGACTGGTGGTCGAGCCGTAACTGCCCGCCACTTTTCCGTCTTTGCCGATCAGGTATTTGTAGAAATTCCAGCGCGGCGAGGCACCGGCCTCGCTGGCCAGGCGCTTGTAAAAAGGGTGGGCGTCGCGACCGGTCACCACCGTCTTGGTGAACATCGGGAATTTGACGCCGAAGGTGTTTTCGCAAAACTCCGCAATGTCCTTGTTGCTGCCGCGCTCCTGGGCAAAGTCATTGGAGGGAAAACCCAAGACCACGAAGCCCTGGTCCTTGTAGCGGGCATGCAGCGCTTCGAGCCCCGCGTATTGGGGCGTAAAACCGCAGAAACTGGCGGTATTGACCACCAGCAGCACCTTGCCGCTGTACTGGCACAGGGGCTGCGGCTTTTCGTCCTGCAAGCGGGCCATGGTGTGCTGCAGCAAAGGTGGGCAAGACTGGGCTGAGTCCTTGGCCGGCTGGGCGTGGGCTGCGGGCGACAAGAGCGCCCACAAGGCGCCCAACGTGCAAACCCAGCGATTGATCGAGCGATACATCAGAGCTCTCCTTGGCGTGTCAAACCGCTGCGCAGGCGGCGGCGATTTCGCGGGGTCGCCCAGGTCCACAAACGGCAGCGTCAATTAATCCTGACAGTCCCAACCGTCGGGTTACTGTAACCCAGTCAGGACGAAGCGGGCAGCAAGGCCTAAAATTGCTGGGCTTTTTGGCCGCTGGGCCGCGCGAGGACTGCCATGCTCTATCCTGAATTGTTCAAGCAGTTGGAATCCGTCCGCTGGGACATGGATAAAGACATTCCGTGGGCCCAATTTGACAACACCCTGCTGACCGACGAGCAGGCGCTGACGGTCAAGATGAACGCGATCACCGAATGGGCGGCGCTGCCAGCCACCGAAATGTTCTTGCGCGACAACCGTGCAGACAGCGATTTCTCGGCCTTCATGTCGATCTGGTTTTTCGAGGAGCAAAAACACGCCCTCGTGCTGATCGAATACCTGCGCCGCTTTCGCCCTGAGCTGGCGCCCACAGAGCAGGAGTTGCACGAGGTGCGCTTCGAGTTCGAGCCAGCGCCGGCACTGGAAACCTTGATGCTGCACTTTTGCGGCGAGATCCGGCTCAACCACTGGTACCGGCGCGCCGCCCAATGGCATACCGAGCCGGTCATTCGGCACATCTACACCCAGCTCAGCCAGGACGAGGCGCGCCACGGCGGGGCCTATCTGCGCTACATGAAGCGTGCCATTGGCCACTTTGGCGACGAGGCCCGTGCGGCCTTCAGCAAGGTGGGCGTGCTCATGGCCAGCGCCAAACGCACGGCCCAGGCGCTGCATCCGACCAACTTGCACGTCAACAAAGCGCTGTTTCCGCGCGACACCATCCAGTCGCGGCTGCCCGACCCCCAGTGGCTCGAGCATTGGCTGAGCCAGCAGATCAAGTTCGACGCCGAATGGGAAACCAAGGTGGTCGAGCGCATCTTGCACAACATGGGCCTGCTGATGAACCAGAGCTTTGCCACCGTGCAGGAGCTCAACCGCTTTCGCAAGCAGCTCATGGCTCGCCTGGCGCCGCCGCCCGAACTCGCGTGAGCGCAGCAGGCGAACCGGCCTTCCTGGCCAAGATCGTCGGGCGCGAGCAGTTGGCGGCGCCACTGGCGAGCCTGCCGCGCCCGCTGGTCATGAGCAACGGCGTGTTCGACGTGCTCCACCGCGGCCACGTGACCTATCTGGCGCAGGCGCGCGCGCTCGGCGCCAGTTTGCTGGTGGCCCTGAACACCGATGCGTCAGCGCGGCGGCTGGGCAAGGGGCCCGATCGCCCGCTCAACGACGAGGTCGACCGCGCCATCATGATGGCCGCGCTCGAATCCGTGGACCTGGTGACCTGGTTCGATGAGAACACCCCGCTCGAGCTGATCGAGCAAGTGCGCCCCGACGTGCTGGTCAAAGGCGGCGACTACGACATGAGTCGCCTGCCCGAAAGCGCGGTGGTGCAAAGCTATGGCGGCCGGGCCCTGGCCATCGACCTGGTGCAGGGCTACTCAACCTCGGCCCTGGTGCGCAAGATCCGTCAGAGCTAAGGCGTATCGGCCGGTGCGACTGCGCCCGCAGCGGGGCGCCGGCGCAACAGGCGCGCGGTCCACTGGCCCAGGTCATCGAGGTAGGTAAAGACCACCGGGATGACCAGCAGACTGAGCACGGTGCTGGTGAGCAATCCGCCGATGACCGCAATCGCCATGGGCGAGCGAAAGCTCACATCGGCCGAACCCCAGCCCGCGGCAATGGGCAACATGCCCGCGGCCATCGCAATGGTGGTCATCACGATCGGACGGGCCCGCTTGTGGCAGGCATCGAGCAGCGCATCCCAGCGCGACAGGGGCGCGATCGCCGGCTGGCCATCGGCCGCAGGCCGGCCGCGCCGGGCCACGATGGCGTACTCAACCAACAAAATCGAGTTCTTGGTGGCCACGCCCATGAGCATGATCAGACCGATCAGCGAGGGCATGGAAAAGCTCTTTTGCGCCAGCAGCAAACCCACGAAGGCGCCACCGAGCGACAACGGCAGGGCAGCCAGGATGGTCAGCGGATGCAAAAAGCCCTGGAACAGCAGCACCAGCACGATGTAGATGCACAGCACGCCCACGCCCATGGCCAGGCCGAAGCTGGCAAAGAGCTCGCCCATGACCTCGGCATCGCCCACCTCGACCACCTTGACCCCGGGCGGCAGGTTGACGATGGTGGGCAGCTTTTGCACCGCCTGCGTGACCTCGCCCAGCGGCGTGCCCGACAGCTCGATCTCAAAATTGACGTTGCGCTGGCGGTCGTAGCGGTCGATCACGGCGGGGCCGCCCGTGACCTCGACGCTGGCCACCTGCGAAAGCATGACCGGGCCGCGGCTGCCGGGCACCATCAGGCGCTCGATCAGTGACAGGTCCTTGCGTGCAGCCTCCTCGAGTTGCACCACGATGGGCACCTGGCGCTGCGACACATTGAGTTTGGGCAATTGCGCCTCGTAATCGCCCAAGGTGGCCACGCGCAGAGTCTGCGCGATCGCAGCGCTGCTCACGCCCAGATCGGCAGCGCGGGCAAAGTCAGGGCGCACCGCGATCTCGGGGCGCACCAGGCTGGCCGTCGAGGCGATCTGCCCCAGGCCGGGCAGCGTGCGCAAGTCCTTCTCCACCGCCAAGGCCGCCTGCTGCAAAGCCAGGGGGTCGTCGCCGGTGAGCACCAGCACATACTTTTCGCCCGAACCGCCCAGGCCCACCTTGCTGCGCACACCCGGCAGGTCCTGCATCGCAAGTCGGATATCGGCCTCAATCACCTGCTTGCGTGGGCGCTGGCCCCGCTCGCTCAGGGCGATCGTCAAGGTCGCCTTGCGCGCCTCGGCCGCACCGGCGCTGACAAAGGGGTCACTGCCGGCGCTGCCGCCCCCGATGGTGGTGTAGACGCTCTTGACGTGCTGAACCTTCATCAGCAAAACGCGCGCCTGCTCGGCGCTCTGACGCGTTTGCTGCAGCGTCGAGCCCGGCGGCAGCTCCAGATAGACCTGGGTCTGCGAGTTGTCATCGGGCGGGATAAAGCCGGTGGGCAGCAGGGGAATAAGGGCCAATGAACCGACAAAGAAGGCGCCCGAGGCCAGCAGGGTCACGAGGCGGTGGCGCAGACACCAGCGCGCCGCCGTCATGTAGTAGCCCAGCCAGCGCGGCTCGCGCTCGGCCGCCACGATGGGCTTGAGCAGGTAAGCGGCCATCATGGGCGTGAGCACGCGCGCCACCACCAAGGAGGCAAACACGGCCAGCGAGGCGGTCCAGCCAAATTGCTTGAAAAACTTGCCCGCAATGCCGCTCATGAAAGCCGTGGGCAGGAAGACCGCAATCAGCGTGAAGGTCGTGGCAATGACCGCCAGACCGATCTCGTCGGCCGCCTCCATCGCCGCCTCGAAAGGCGGCTTGCCCATGCGCAGGTGGCGCATGATGTTTTCGATCTCGACGATGGCGTCGTCCACCAAGATGCCGATGACGAGCGACAGCGACAGCAGCGTGACCGTGTTGAGCGTGAAGCCCATCCAGTGCAT
>CANHBU010000166.1 GCA_947458345.1 Comamonadaceae bacterium | reverse complement strand
CTTCAATTCTTTGCTGGCCACCTTCGGCTTGACGGTGGTGCTCGAGTCCATCATCCAGGGCATCTGGACAGTCGATTTTCGGCGTCTGGAGTCCGGCTACAATGACCTCAAGTTCAAGGTCTTCGGCCTGTTCGTGCCGGTGCCTGAACTCATTACCTTCTGCCTGGCTGTGGGCATTGCGGTGGCCATCTGGGCGGCCATGCGTTACACCGACCTGGGCAAGGCCTTGCGGGCGATGGCCGAAGACGGCCCCATTGCGGCGGCCTTTGGCATCAATCAAAAGGGCCTGTCCCTGATTCTGGCGGGCGTGTGCGCGGCGCTGGCGGCCATTGCCGGCGTTTGCTTGGCCCTGACGTTTACGCTGGCGCCTTCGCAGATCTTTGCCTGGGTGGGCGTGGTGTTTGCTGCGGTGATGCTCGGCGGGCTCGGCAGCCCGCTGGGGCCGCTGGTGGCAGGCATCATCATTGGCGTGAGCGAGGCCATCACCATGGCGGTGGCTTCACCCTCATGGGCGCCGATCGTCTCCTTCTCCCTTCTCATCGTCATGCTGCTGCTGCGGCCCGGAAAGGGCTGATTGTCATGAACAAGACGTTTTCCGGCATCTTGGCCGCCGGCGCGCTGCTGGCCGTCGTGCCCTGGCTGGGCTTGCCCGCCTTCTATGAGTCCTTTTTGTACCTGATCGCGCACTGGGTGATCCTGGCCATGTCCTGGAACATCCTGTCGGGCTATTCGGGGTATTTCTCCTTTGGCCATGGCGTTTTTTACGGCGTGGGCATGTATGCCACCGCGGGCCTGGCCGGCAAGCTCGATTGGCCCTTCTTGGCCACCTTGCCGATGGCGGTGCTGATTCCGGCCGTCCTGGGCGTGCTGCTGGGCGCTGTGGTGTTTCGGGTCAAGGCGGTGCGCGGCGAGTTGTTTGCGCTCTTGACGCTGGCGGTCACTTTCGTGGTGGCCACCATCATCATCAATACCCGCATTGATGGCGGTCCCGGCGTTTATTTGATGTCTGTCGAAGTACCCAAGCTCGGACCCTCGGCCTCGTCGTCGCTGTACCTGATGGCGCTCATCGGCGCGGTGCTGACGGCGCTGATTGCCTACAAGGTGCAGCAGTCCAAGCTGGGCGTGGGCCTGTCGGCCATCCACGACGACGAAGACGTGGCCGAAGTCATGGGGGTGCCCACCTATGGCTACAAGCTGATGGCCTTGGCTTTGTCCAGCGGCCTGGCAGGTCTGGCCGGTGGCATTCATGCGCTTTTCGTGCAGTACGTCACCGTCGGCGAGACCTTCAACATCACCGTGCCGCTGACGGTGGTGCTGATGAGCTGCCTGGGCGGCTCGCGCCACTGGGCCGGCCCAGCAGTAGGGGCGGTGCTGATCACTTCGATGCTGTACTTTTTCACCGCCGGCAACAACCCGGTGTTGGGTAAGGCGGTGGTGGGCGTGGTGCTCATCGTGGTGATTTTGTTCATGCCCAATGGTGTGATGGGCTACTTCATGAAGCGCCGCGCGCAGGCGGCCGCGCGCCGCAGCCGAGAGCTCGAGCAAAGTCTGGGCGCAGCCGCCCACGCCGGCTTGCCGGCCCAATCGGGTGCTGCGCCCAAGCCCGACGCTCCCTTGGGTCCGGTGCTGCTGCAGACCCGGGGCCTGTCCAAGGCCTTTAAGGGCGTGCAGGCCCTCAGCGAGGTGGACTTGCAGGTTCATCAAGGTGAGATCCTGGGTTTGCTGGGCCCCAACGGCTCGGGCAAGTCGACCTTCATCAACGTGGTCAGCGGCCACTACGTCGCCACCGGCGGCAGCTACGCCTTCGAGGGTCGTGAGCTTGCCGGTATGGCCGCGCACCAGATCGCCCAGTCGGGCATTGCGCGCACCTACCAGATCCCACGGCCCTTCATGCACATGACGGTGCTCGAGAACGTGATCATGTCGGCCATGTTCGGAGGTGCGGCCATGGGGCGTCAGCAGGCCAGCGAAGAGGCCATGCGCTGCCTGGAGTTCACGGGTCTGAAGCACAAAGCCGAAAGCCTGCCCGATGATCTGAATCTGCATCAGCGCAAGTTTCTCGAATTGGCCCGCGCGCTGGCCGCCCGGCCTCGGCTGGTGCTGCTCGACGAGGTGCTCTCGGGCATGACCCCCAGCGAGATCGACGAGGCCATTGTGCTGATTCGCCGCATTCGCGATCAGGGCTCGACCATCGTGTTCGTCGAGCACGTCATGCGCGCGGTCATGGCCCTGTGCGACCGGGTGGCGGTGCTCAATCACGGCAAGCTGATCGCGGTCGGCCCGGCCAAGCAGGTGATGAGCGATCCGCAAGTTGTCAGTGCCTACCTGGGGAAGCCCCATGCTTGAAGTCAACCAGATATCGGTCAATTACGGCGCTGCGCCCGCGCTGTGGGATGTCTCGCTGACCTGTGGCGACAAGGAGCTCGTGTGCGTGGTGGGCCCCAACGGCGCCGGCAAGACCACGCTGATCAACGCCGTCGCGGGCTTGCACGGCGTCAAGAGCGGCACCCTGGTGTACGGCGGGCGCGACATCACCCGCCTGGCCAGCCACCGCTACTGCGAAGCGGGCATTGCCATCGTGCCCGAAGGGCGCCGTCTGTTCACCCAGATGAGCGTGCTTGAGAATTTGGAATTGGGCAGCTTTTTGCCTGCCGCCAAGGCCAGACGGGCCGAGCGTCTGGAGTCGGTGCTTGCGCTGTTTCCGGTGCTCAAGGTCAAGCTGCACAGCCTGGCCGACTCGCTCTCGGGCGGCCAGCAGCAGATGGTGGCCATTGGCCGCGCGCTGATGGCCGGCCCCACTTTGCTGCTGCTCGATGAGCCTTCGCTGGGCCTGGCGCCGTCCATCGTGCTCGACATGTTTGCGGCCATTCGCCAGATCAATAGCCAAGGCACGGCCGTGCTGCTGGTTGAACAAAATGTGTCCATGGCGCTGGAGACGGCTGACCGCGCCTATGTCATGGAAGAGGGTCGGATCGTGGCCGAGGGACAGGCCAAGGAGATGATGGACCGGCCGGAGATCCGAAAAGCCTATCTCGGCCTCGATACGCACTGATTGCTCGTGGGCCCCTTTGGTGGTGGGGCTGGCGGGGCGGCCTGAGCAGATAATCGCCCCTCTCCATGGCTCTGATCACCGACCCCTTTTTTTACGCGGTTGCCATTCCATCGGTTTTGCTGATGGGGGTGAGCAAGAGTGGCTTTGGTACCGGCTTTGGCTCGCTGGCCGTGCCCTTGATGGCGCTGGCCGTGAGCGTTCCCGATGCGGCGGCCATCATGATGCCAGTGCTCTTGCTGACCGATATCCTCAGCCTGGCTTTCTTGCGCAACCAACTCGACTGGCGTCTGCTCAAGTTCCTTGTGCCTTGCGGTCTGATGGGCACCGTGCTGGGTTTCATGCTGTTTCGGCTGCTCAGCCCGGGCGTGGTGGAGGCGCTGGTGGGCGGTTTTACGCTGCTGTTTTTGGCGCAGCGCCTGCTGTTGCCACCCAAACCCGATGCCCCGCCGCCGCCGCGCTGGGTGGGCGCCATCCTGACCGCGACTTCGGGCTTTACCAGCTTCATTGCGCACGCCGGCGGCCCGCCGATCAGCGCCTATGTGATTCCGCTCAAACTCAGTCCGGTGCTGTTTACCTCGACCATGGCGGTGTTCTTCTTTGTCATCAACCTGTCCAAGTGGATTCCCTACGGCTTTTTGGGCCTGGTGCACATGCGCAACATGATGACCTCGCTGGTGCTGCTGCCCTTGGTGCCTTTGGGCGTGTGGGTGGGCGTGCGCATGGCCCGCCGGATCAAGCCCGACCTGTTTTACAAGTTCATCTATGCCGGGATGTTTCTGACCGGGCTCAAGCTGCTTTGGGACGGGCTGCGCTGAGCTGAGCGGCCCGCCCGATCGCCTCAGCGCAGGGCCAGCTGGGCGCCCTCAAAGCCGCATTGGCGCCAGGCTTCAAAAACCGTCACGGCCACCGCATTGGACAAGTTCAGGCTGCGCTGCCCGGCGCGCATCGGCAGTCGCAGGCGCTGCTCGAGCGCAAACGATTCGCGCAGCTCAGCGGGCAGGCCGGCCGTCTCGGAGCCGAACACCAGCCAGTCGCCGGCGGCAAACTGCACCTCGAAGGCGGGCCTTGAGCCGTGCTTGGTCATGGCGAACATGCGCTGCAAGGCAGGCTGCTCGCGTGTCAGCAGGGCCTGCCAGCTGGCGTGGCGGCGTACCGGGGCGTACTCGTGGTAGTCCAGCCCGGCGCGGCGCAGTTGGCGATCGTCCATCTCGAAGCCCAGAGGCTCGACCAGGTGCAGGCAGCAGCCGGTGTTGGCCGCCAGCCGGATGATGTTGCCCGTGTTGGGCGGGATCTCGGGATGAACCAGCACGATGTTGAACATGCCCCGATTATCGGCAGCGGCCCGCCCGACCCGACCCCGCTCAAGGCGGTGTGCGCGCGATCACCAGCGCGCTGACCGAGAGGGCCCCCGCCTCCAGCACAGCGTTTGCAGCGGCAGCCAAGGTGGCGCCCGTGGTCATCACATCGTCGACCAGCATCACCTGGCGACCTCGCAGCTGGCCAGCCGCCAGGGGATCGACGATAAATGCCCCCCGCACATTGATCTGCCTGGCTGCGTGCGGCAACTGGCTTTGCGCTTCAGTGTGGCGCAGGCGCAGCAGCAGGCGTGCCGACACAGCGGCGCGGCATTGGCTGCGCCGGTGCAGCAAGCGGCACAGCTCCCAGGCCTGGTTGTAGCCCCGTTCGGCCAGGCGCTGCTGCGACAGCGGCATGGGCAAGAGCCAGTCGAGGCGCTCCAGAGCGGCCAGGGCAGGGCCCACACCCGGGGCGTGCATCAGCAGGTCCACGAGCGGGCCGCTCAGACCGGTGTCTTGCTCGAATTTGTAGCGCGCCAGCAGCTCGCTCCAGGGGTAGGCGTAATCGACCGCGGCAAAGCAGGCGGTCAGTGGCAGGGGGCTGCGCAGGCACTGCGGGCACTGCGGCGCAGCCGATGCGCCGGTCAGGACGAGCGCGCAGCGCGGGCAGCGGGCCTTGGCCGCTGCGAAGCTGTCACGGCAGTGCCGGCACAGGCGCTGGCTGGGCCAGCTTCGGCAGACCGCGCATTGGCTAGGCAGTTGCAGCGCCCGGGACACAAGAGAGCGGATCGACATGAGGCCCATATACTGGCCGCCGTTGCCAGCGCTGTCCAGGGGCGCGGACGTTTTTTTGCTTTGCCATCTTGAGCCCCAGCGCCCATCCTCCGACTTATGACCGAGCTGCCGTCTTGCGCTGGCAGCGCATTGCAGCGCCCCAGACCGACTGGCTGCATGCGCAGGTCGCCCAACGCATGTT